>NZ_JAACGC010000007.1:0-107722 GCF_029237385.1 Aeromonas sp. 1HA1 | reverse complement strand
CGGCCGCACGATGAAGAGCAAAAGTTAGCATGATCGTTACCATGTTCGGGAGTCACATAGGAGATCAGATCCTGGAAATCGGGAAAAGTGCCAATCAGTTCACAATATTTGTGTATAAGAGTCAGGTTGTGCAGTTCTTTCCTGTCACATCATATCTATCTATGGTATGCCCATTTTTCTTCGTCATAGACCCCATATCAGGAGTAGGTACTGCTGGCACCCCATTAGACCAAAGACGTTCAAAATATTTTCTAGCAATAGCAGGGTCAGCATCAGTAATCATAAAAACCCTGGCTGATTTGCTATAAAGTTCATCACGGTAATATTCTCTGGCATCTTCATATTTGAAGAAATTCAGGATGCCATCCCCAACAGCACCGCGAGGATTCCCAACACGACCAAAGCGGCCATAGGTGTAAACGAATGGGCTATTGCTTTCATGGACAGAAAGAAAAGCATGTCCAGCACCTTTAATCTCTGTCCAGACAAATACGCCATTTTCTATCGGATTGAACGGCTTCTTACACTCGTTGTCCGATTCAATCCATTTGCCTTCGGCTTTCTTAATCAGTTGCACGAAGCCACCGTTATCCTTTTTCGTGTACTGGATCGGCTCACCAGTGGCCAACGTCTTGTCTTGCCACAGGCCCAATCCCTTACCGTATTGCTTCATCTGAGCCGGAGTCATGTTTCCCTCACACCAAAAAACTAAGCGGGCATTGTGCCATGAGCTACAGGCGAGACAAAATTTGAATGACGTAGGGCGTACCAGATTATCATGACAGCAAGATCTGCTGACAGATGCGGCGCTATTGAGTGATGGGGCGGCGGAAAAATAGGACACCCACCTTTTTAAGTGCAGCGTAGCAACCTATAGAATGGCAATCGCGAAGGAATTGTGCCCCTAGCCATAGACACGGAGCTTGGCCGAACTCCGCCGAAGGGCTAAGCCTCTCCCCCACTTCGCTGACCATAAAAAATCCGAACCCCGGTAACAGGGTTCGGATTTTTTCATCTCAAGAGTCGCAGGCTTTTGCAGTGATAACCCGGGCGCTGGCGAAGATACCCCGGGGCCATCAGCCCCTTACGACCTCAGCCCAGGTCGCTGGACCCAGGCCATGGGTCGAGGGCTTAACCCTTGGCCTTGTCACGAGCCTTTTTGCTCGGTCGTCTGTTGCTGGGCTTGGCGCGGCCACCCTTGTCGGATTTGCCGGTCTCCTTGCCCTCTTTGCGTTTATCGTGACGCAGGCCCCCCTTGGCAGGCTTGCGCACCACCTCTTTGCCATCCTTGCCGGTGAGTGGCGCTTCCACCATCACGAAGTCGATCTTGCGATCGTCCAGATTCACGCCCATCACCTTGACCCGCACCTTGTCACCCAGACGGTAGCGACGGCGGAAGTTCTCGCCAATCAGCTGCATGTGCAGGGGATCAAACTGGTAGTAGTCGTTGGTGAGGGTGCTGACGTGCACCAGACCGTCGATGTGGATCTCCGCCAGACGGACGAAGAAACCAAAGCCGGTGACGCTGGCGATGACGCCGTCGAACTCGTCACCCACGTGATCCAGCATGTACTCGCACTTGAGCCAGTCGGCCACGTCGCGGGTCGCATCGTCGGCACGGCGCTCTGTCATGGAGCAGTGCTCGCCCATCGGGTCCACTTCTTCCAGCTGGTAGTGATAACCACCGCTCGGGGTCCACTTGTGGCGCAGGTTGCCCTGCTGCTCCTTGGCCGTCTGGTACTTGATGGCGCGGTGCAGGATAAGGTCGGGGTAACGACGGATCGGCGAGGTGAAGTGGGCGTAGGACTTCAATGCCAGACCGAAGTGGCCGATATTGTCGGCCTGATAAACCGCCTGACGCATGGAACGCAGCAGCATGGTAGAGAGCAGCTCCGCATCGGGGCGCCCTTCAAACTTGGCGGCCAGCTCGGCAAAGTCTTTCGGCTCGGGTTCAAGGCCCCCCTTAAGCTCCAGACCCAGTTCGGCCAGGAAATCACGGAAACCGGTCAGGCGCTCTTCGCCCGGACGGTCATGCACCCGGAACAGGGCAAAGGCTTCGTTCTTCTCGATATAACGGGCCGCGGCCACGTTCGCCTGGATCATGCACTCTTCGATGATCTTGTGGGCATCGTTGCGCACCAGCGGCACTATCTGGTCAATCTTGCGCTGGGCGTTGAAGATGAAACGGGTCTCTTCGCTCTCGAACTCCACGGCGCCACGCTGGTGACGGGCGTGCTTGAGCGCCTTGTAGAGGTTGTTGAGCTCCTCGATATGGCCCACCAGCGGCTCGTACTGCTGACGCAGCTTGGGCTCGCCATCCAGGATCGCCGCCACCTTGCTGTAGGTCATGCGCGCGTGGGAGTTCATCACAGCTTCGTAGAACTTGTAACCGGACATGCGGCCGGCGGCGGAGATGGTCATCTCGCACACCATGCACAGGCGGTCGACCTGAGGGTTCAGGGAGCAGAGACCGTTGGAGAGCACCTCCGGCAGCATGGGCACCACGAACTCGGGGAAGTAGACAGAGTTGCCGCGTTGATACGCTTCGGCATCCAGCGCTGTGCCGGGCTTCACATAGGAGGAGACATCCGCGATGGCCACCCACAGGCGCCAGCCGCCACCGCGCTTGGCTTCACAGAAGACAGCGTCATCGAAGTCGCGGGCATCTTCGCCGTCTATGGTGACCAACGGCAGGGCGCGCAGGTCGATACGACCCTCTTTGGCCTTCTCTGGTACCTGTTCGCCCAGACCGGCAACCTCCTTGGTCACCTCTTCCGGCCAGGTATGTGGAATGCCGTGGGTACGCAGGGCGATCTCGATCTCCATGCCTGGCGCCATGTTCTCGCCCAGCACGTCCAGCACGGTACCGACCGCGTTGATGCGGGAGGTGGCACGCTGATTGATGCGCACAACCACCACCTGGCTCTGGCGGGCGCCCTTGTTTTCCCCTTCGGGGATGATGATGTCCTGGCCGATGCGGCTGTCATCCGGCACCACGAAACCGACGCCATTCTCGACGAAGTAACGGCCGACGATATCCGCCTCGCGGGACTTGAGCAGACGTACCAGACGCGCTTCCTGACGACCCTTGCGGTCAATCTCGGTCGGCTGCACCAGCACGTAGTCGCCATGCATCAGGCGCTGCATCTCGCGGTTGTTCAAATAGAGATCCGGTCCACCACCTTCCGGGCGCAGAAAACCGAAACCATCTTTGTGGCCGAGTACATACCCCTTCACCAGATTCAGACGATCCGGCAGGGCATAACATTGGTTGCGAGTGAATACCAGTTGCCCATCACGCTCCATGGCGCGCAGACGACGGCGCAATGCTTCCAACGGCTCTTCGTCGGTCAGCTTGAGTGCCTTGGCCAGCTCTTCCCGGGACATGGGTTTTTCATGGCCCTTGATGAGCTCCAGCAGCATCTCGCGACTGGCGATGGGGTTTTCGTATTTTTCGGCCTCGCGTTGGAGGAAAGGATCTTTTTGAGACATAAGCAGGCCTTAGGGTAGGTAATAACGCAGACATTATATCGAAGGGGGGAGCTAATGGCATCCATCGGCTGCCTTTTGGCCAATCTCTCTGTCATACTATGCAAAGTTTGCAGTCATGATGAGACACGGAACTCATGAGCAAGGACTCGTTTGCCCAATCTGCCGCCTATCTGAAGCAGGCGGTTCCCCTGATGATCAAGTATCAAATTCCCACGACACCGGATAATTACACCCTTTGGTATAACTATGTGGCCGCCAGCATGCCCGAGCTCAATCAGGCTATCGAACAGGCCATCAAGCTACAGGGCACCTGCTCTCTCATCACCTGTGAACGGCTCTATCACCAGCATCTCGCCGCCCAGGACGAGCAGCAGATGGAAGCGATGAAACTCAGTCTGGCCGCCATGGCCAACGAGCTCGGCCATACCATGCAGGACGCCATCTCCGACACCGGCATGTTCCAGGAGATACTCGACAAGAGCTTCGATCGACTAAGCCTCATCGACGATGAGGGGCTTAGCCTGGAGGATACCATGGGTATCTTGCGGGATCTGGTACGCGAGTCGCGAGATATTCGCATGTCGACCATGCATTTTCGCAATCAGCTCAGTAACGCCGAGAAGGAGATCAAGGAGCTGCGTGAGACACTGAATGAGACTCGCAAGCTGGCCAACGAGGATGCCCTCACCTCACTGCTCAATCGGCGCGCCTTCGATCTGGAGATAGACGGCCTGATCCGCAGCAAACGGCCCTTCTCGCTCATTTTGTCAGACATAGACCGCTTCAAGAACTTCAACGACGAATATGGCCACCTGCTGGGAGATCAGGTATTGCGCGCCTTCAGCAAGCGACTGCGGGAAACCTGCAAGGAGGGCGTCACCGCCTACCGGCTCGGTGGCGAGGAGTTTGCCCTGCTGGTACCCATGCGTAGCCTGGCCCTGAGCCGCCAAATGGCCGAGAGCCTGCGCCGGGCCATCGAGAAAATGTCCATTCTGGATCGCAAGTCCGGCCGCCGCATCGACCATATCACGGCCTCGTTCGGGGTAGGCGAGTACAATGGCCAGGAGACGGGCGATGCCCTGATCGAACGTACCGACAAGCTGCTCTACAAGGCCAAGGAGCTGGGCCGAAACCGCGTGATGCCACTGCCCTCCTGATCCTTCCTGGCAACAAAAAGGCCGGTCAATGACCGGCCTTTTTCATCGTTGCAACACCAGCTTCAGAGGCTTTTCAACTTCTCTTCCGGCAGGGCCAGCTCGTCGTTGTGGTTGACGCCGATGCCGCGCTCCAGCACATGACGGGCAATGGCGTGCGCCTCTTCCAGCGAGTGCATGCTGTAGGTGCCGCACTGATACTCATTCAGCTCTGGTATCTTGGCCTGATCCTGCACAGTCAGTACGTCGCTCATGGCGGCCTGCCAGGCTGCGCCGACACGAGCTTCGTCCGGTGCGCCGATCAGGCTCATATAGAAGCCGGTACGGCAACCCATGGGGGAGATGTCGATGATCTCCACGCCGTTGCCGTTCAGGTGATCCCGCATAAAACCGGCGAACAGGTGCTCCAGAGTATGGATACCGCGCTCGGAGAGGATCTCCTGGTTCGGCACGCAGAAACGCAGATCGAACACGGTAATGGTGTCCTTGTTCGGGGTCTGCATGGTCTTGGCCACGCGTACCGCGGGCGCTTCCATGCGGGTGTGGTCAACGGTAAAACTGTCCAATAACGGCATTTCTGACTCCTGATTTGGTTACCAGAACCAGCCCCCGCTGGAGAGCTGATCCTTGCATTGTCGATACTGGGCGCCGTAGCGCTGGGCACGAGCCTCTACCTTGCGGGAGGTCTTCATCAACCACCCCTTGCTGCGGTAGCTGCCGCGCCGGTAGCCACCCCACCCTTCGTGATAGTTGAGGTACTGGCCATAGGCATCCCACTTGGAGGTGCCGTTCAGCCGCTGGGCCTTGTTAGTGTACCAGCCCATGAAATCGATGGCGTCAGCAAAGTCGTCACGGCTGCTCCAGCGATTGCCGGTTTCCCGCTGGTAATCGTCCCATGTTTCATCTTTCACCTGGGCATAACCATACGCGGAACTGGCCCGCCCGGTCGGGATGAAGAGGAAATACCCCATCGGCGGCTGGGCGTCATGCACGAAGGAGGACTCCTGATACATCATGGCCATCACCACCGGGATCGGTGTGCCCCACGTCTCGTTCATCTTGAGTGCCGCCTTGTGCCACTCGGGTTTTTCCCGAAAGATCTGGCACAGGTTCTCTGGCTGGGCCGGCGGCCGGGTACTGCAGGCTGTCAGGCCAATCAACAGGCCTGCAGCCACGAAGAGGCGCATCCATGACATCTGAAGGCTTGTATCTTCGTTCTCTTGATCGTTACGAGGCACATGCATCACATCAAATCGCGTCTTCGTTCTCTTCGCCGGTACGAATACGAATGACCCGTTCAACCTCGCAGACGAAGATTTTGCCATCACCAATTTTGCCGGTGCGGGCTGTGTTCTGGATGGCTTCCAGACAGGCATCGAGATCCTCGTCCTGCACCACGAGCTCCACCTTCACTTTCGGCAGGAAGTCGACCATATATTCGGCGCCACGATAGAGTTCGGTGTGCCCCTTCTGGCGGCCGAAGCCTTTGACTTCGGATACTGTCATGCCGTTGATGCCGATCTCGGCCAAGGCCTCGCGCACATCGTCCAGCTTGAACGGTTTGATGATGGCTTCAATCTTCTTCATGGTGACTCCTTACCAGTTCTGTTTGCCAAACCCCGACGTAATGGGGTAACGGCGATCCTTACCAAAGTTGCGGGCCGTGATACGGGGCCCGACGGCGGCCTGACGGCGCTTGTATTCGTTGAGATCCACCAGCCGGATCACCTTGCGCACCACAGCCTCCTCGAAGCCTTCCGCCACCAGATCGGCGACCGACGCATCCTCTTCCACGTAACGCTTGAGGATGGCATCCAGGATGTCATAGGGGGGAAGGCTGTCTTGATCCACTTGGTCTGGCGCAAGTTCTGCCGAAGGGGGACGATCGATGACCCGCTGCGGGATCACATAATCGACCAAGTTGCGATATTCGCACAATTTGAAGACCAGCGTCTTGGGCACATCTTTCAGCACGTCGAAACCGCCCGCCATGTCACCGTACAGGGTGGCGTAGCCGACCGCCATCTCGCTCTTGTTGCCGGTAGTCAACACGATGCGGCGACGCTTGTTGGAGAGCGCCATCAGCAGCACACCGCGGCAGCGCGCCTGCAGGTTCTCTTCGGTAGTGTCGCGGGCGGTGCCTTCAAACAGCGGCGCCAGCTGGGTCATAAAGCCTTCGAACATGGGCTCGATGGAGATGATGTTGAACTCCACCCCCATTCGCTCGGCCTGCTCCTTGGCATCTTCCACACTCATCTGGGCGGTGTAGCGAAACGGCATCATCACTGCCTGCACCTTGTCGGCCCCGATGGCGTCGGCCGCGATGGCCAGCGTCAAGGCGGAATCGATCCCGCCGGAGAGACCCAGCACTGCGCCCTGGAAGCCGTTCTTGGTGATGTAGTCACGCACCGCCAGCACCAGCGCCTGATAGGTCTCGGCCAAAGGATCGAGCGGGGCAGCCGGTTCACACTCTTTCACCGGTTCACCATTGGCAAAGCGCACTAGCGCTAGCTCTTCGGCGAAGGGGGCCAACTTGTGGGTCAGCTCGCCCTGACCGTTGAACACCTTGGAACAACCGTCGAAGATCAGCTCGTCCTGGCCACACACCTGATTGAGATACACCAGCGGCAAACCTGTCTGCTGACAGCGTGTCGTCATCAGCTCATGGCGGATCCAGGGTTTCTCTTGATCGTAGGGCGAGGCATTGATGGTGAGCAGCAGCTCGGCTCCCGCTGCCTTGGCGGCCAGCGCCGGGCCCGGTTGCCACAAGTCTTCACAGATGAGCAGCCCCAGCTTGTGACCACGGAACGGCACCACGCGGGTCTCAGTGGCAGCGGTGAAGTAGCGCTTCTCGTCAAACACACCGTAGTTGGGCAAGTCCTGCTTGAAGTAACGAGCAATCAGCTTGCCGTGCTCATAGAGGGAAGCCGCATTGTAGAGAGCCTCTCCTTCACGCCAGGGATGTCCCACCAAAATGGCACAGTTTCCCTGCCATTCGGCAATACGAGCCAGTGCGGAATCGACCCGTATCATCAGATCGGCACGCAGCAGCAGATCTTCCGGTGGATAGCCGGTCAGGGCCAGCTCGGGGCAGACCAGCAGATCAGCGCCTTGCTGCTCGGCCTGAGCAGCCGCAGCGAGCACTTTGTCAGTGTTATCTTCGATGGCGCCTACCGTCAGATTCAACTGGGCAAGCATCAGAGAGAGGGCTTTTGCCATGGCAATGCATCTTAAAATCAAAAATGATGGGGAATGATAAAGAAAAGGGGGGCAATCTGCCAGTTCAAGACGGGTGTTAGCATGTGACAGCAACCACAGGGAGGGATAAGCTGTAAATAGTCACGGAACGACAGGCCCAAGTTCATATGAAACAAGCCGGATTTACCTTGCTGGAGCTGATGGTTGCTATTGCCCTGGCCGTCATTTTGCTCGGCATAGGCATTCCTTCCCTCGGCAACCTGCTTCAAGATAACCGCGCCAATTATGAAAGTGAGCGCCTCATGAAACATCTGCGTTTTGCTCGCAATCAGGCGATAAGCGATCAACAGACCGTGACTGCATGCCTGGTCAACACCGGCAATCAATGTGTCACAAACAGTCCAAGCCAATTGCTGGTGTTCACTGACAGCAACAGCAACGCCAGGCTGGATAATGGTGAAACCGAGCTATCCAGAACCCCCGTGTTTTCAGCCGATACCTCTCTCAGTTCGACAAGAACCCGCGTCTTATTCGCCACTGATGGCACCAGCCTTGGGACAAATATGACCATTTCAATATGCGTCAGCGGGGAACCGACCATTAACCTCGTCATTGCCGCATCAGGGCGCAGCAGCAAAACAGATACCGCCGTCATCTGCCCCTAGCCATTATCTGGGCTGTGACGCCTCCTGCTGTCTGGCAGCCTCCTGGCTGAATGGCTGTTCTGTTGGCTGGCACTCCACTACCCTCCTGACCATTAAAAGCTGCCCATCCATTTCAAACCCTTTCTTTTTAAAGGCGATTTCAGCCCTCTGGCTATCCGTTATCGTCCCCTGAATGACGACATAGACACCATTATCCAGCTCGACATAGCATTTTCTATCCACTCCAGCATGAACACTGGCTGCGCTCAACAAGGCCATCAGCCACAGGATCCTTTTCATTGGGGCTCATCCTCATACAGGTATATTTTCTTGGGCGTCATATCCATTTCAGCCTCATCCGCCCCCTCCGAACACTCGCCCTCTCCGGTACAGCGTTCAGGCACACCCTCGCCCTCGTCTTTGAGAATGACCTCTTCACCCGGTGCGCCACCAATAATCCGGATCTTCGAATCGTCACCCGCATGGATCACCAGGTCGTCGGCCACCTTGTTGTTTACCTCCACATAGCGCTGAGGGGTTTCGTTACCGTCCTGGTCCACCACGTATTTGAAAGACGTACCGTAATGCATGTCGACCATATACTGCCGCATGGCACCAATGGATTGGATAGTACACTCCTCGAATGACTGGACCTGCGGCAAGAAAGAAGTGAAATAGAGCTTGCCTTGCAGCACGACCCCCGCCCCCATGGACTTCTCTCCTGACTCCGCCAGCCAATACTTCCAACCCGATTTACTGGTGATGGCCGCTCTCAGACTGAGCAAGTCATTGGTCGCCGTCACACCGGCCAGAGGATCCACCGATACATCATACAAGTCCGTCATCGTGATGGGAGCAGGAGCCCCGGTGTTGTAATTCTTGGCAACAACCCCGTAGTCACGCAGCATAAAATAGGCGTTTTGCACTGTAGACTCGGACGATGGACGGTTTCGATCACCAGAACCAATCAGCACGGCATCGAATGGCCTCTCCTTGAACGAGAAATAGTCTTCGCCACTGATCACCGTCTTGGTCACTTGCTTGTTAATGGTCCTCACCACCACCGGCTGGGTAAAGAAGCGGCGGTCATTCGCCTGCACATCGTCAGACCCCAGGCTGGCGAACTTGAAAACGCTCCAGGCGCTGGTGCTGGTTGAGGGCATATCCAAACGCCAGATATTACCGCCCGTATCCCCGGCATAAATCCGGTCGGTTCTCCCGTCACCGTCACTGTCGAGTGTGGAAACCGGCCCCGGCATACTGTCGACCATTCCAGTCACCTCCTTGTTGGTACTGGAGCCCGTTCCCGGTGTTGCACTGAATACCAGTGCGCCACTATCGGCATCGACCATGTAGAGCCCCATCCCCTTGCTGTCGGAGCTACCGATCCCGACCTTGCTCTTGTTGGCGTCGTAACCACCGGAAAACACCATCACCAGTCGCTTGTTACTCGGGGAGGCATCCCAAGGTACATAGGCTACCTCCGGCACTGACCAAGTTTCGCCGAGCAACGAGAAGCCAGTGGTCTGACTATTGATCACCCACTTCAAGCTGGGCGCATCAGGATTGGTGATATCGAGTGCATAGTAACTACTGCCGCCAGCACGCAAACCAAAGAACAGCCAGACAAAATCCCCCTCTGATGCCTTGAGGACACCATTGCTATTGGCATCCTTGATCAGCGCCACCGGAGAAGCATCAACGCCGTAGAGATGATCCGCAGACTCGGCATTGAGACGCAGAGCCTCCTGTTTGGGCAGTAGCTCGTAGGGGATCATCGCCCAGCTCTCATCAACCGTACTGCCGAGGTCCTTGAACATGTGCAGGAAACCGGCATTGGTTCCCATCAGGATGCGCAAGTCAGGCGTACAGGTGCTCTGGCCTGAAGGAATGGTACAGCCATAGTTGACCACCAATGGACGGGAGTGCAACGGGTCCCCCACTATGTATGGGCGGATGGTGGTACTGTCATCATAATCCTCATCATCCACGTCGACCCCTTTGGTCCAGTCGATCTGGCCGTCGAGTTCGGTGGAACTGGCCAGCTGCATGTAACTGGCAAGGTTGTCGGCAGAGCCGGCAATCGACACAAGATTGGCTTTGTTAAAAGTGTCCAATCGCTTGGGTGATGCAACTGAATTGATCACATAAAGGTTGCGATTGGTCTTCTCGGCCAACATGGCCTGCACACCGCCCTTGGCAACCGAATTACCATCCCGCTCCGATGACCAGTAGGTCTGAGCCTGCTCCAGAATGGAACCATCCGCCTTGATGGCGGGCAGGCCGTTAACATCCGCCACATACCCATCGCCAGACAGAGTCAGCTTCTTCAAGTTGCCCTTCCAGCGCGGCCCGGTATCTGGCTCGAACATGGCGTAATAGATATTGTTGAGGCTGCGAGTCCGGTCAAAGTTGTTGGTGGTGATCGCCGGAGACACCAGAGAGGTGTTTATCCGCAAAATGGCCAGCAGGGAAGACCGCAACGCCTGCGTGAGCGCTTCAGCGCTGACCGCCGGGTAGTATTGACCGCCTCCACGCCTCGCCGTCTCTGCCAGCAGATTGCCTGCCCCGGAGATGGCTTCATCACCAAATCCCACGGTAAACGTGGTCACAGTCTGCTTGCCGGGCGATGAAGTGTTCACATCCTTGTTCTTCATGTAACCGGCCATCGCTGCTAGATAGCTCTTGGAGGTGCCAGAACCATATCCCACTGTCGAGCCGTAGGCAGCCCGTTCATCTGCGCTTAGCGAGTCCGTCAACGCCTTTACTGCGCTGTCAGCAGCCGTATCGCTGGTTGGTGCACCATCGGTAACATAGATGACATAGCCGTTATTTGAACATTTGTCATAAGGCGAGGTGTAAGTACCTTCAGGGTCTTCGGCGAGCTTGTCCCGCGTCCCGCCTTGTTTGCCATAGAGTACGGGTTGCCCCCCGTAGAAACGGTAGGCTTCATAGAGGGTTTCACACAGTGGCGTATTGGTCGTGGCAGACAGGCCCTCCACTGTATTGAGCAAGTTCTGCTCGGCTGTGATGGTGCCGACCATATAGTCATTGCTGAGGATGCGACGCACCACTCTGCCGCCATTGGTACTGGTACTGTTGTTGGTATTGAAAATGGCCAAACCGAAATCAACCCCGGGAGTGGAGGAGATCACAGACTTGACCGCATCCTTGGCGATGCGCAGACGTGACTCGACGGCGTACCCCGTCGGCCCGTAATACCAGCGGATATAGTTGGCCGTGTAGAGGGTTACACTGGTGTTGCTACCCGATGTGGCGTCATTCGCGTTACCGGTGTAGTACCATTCACCACGAGTGTTGCTGGTTTTGTCGACCGGATAACCGTCACTGACCGACCCCACCTCCAGCGTCCCGCTGAAAGGATTGGCTGGATTGCGGTTCTGAATATCCTGCTTGCAGTCGACGATGGTGATGTCATCTTCGTTCTCGCCAGAGATGGTCTCCCAATCCCCCTGACGAGGCACCCCATTGCGATAGCTTGAATAGACATAGGTCCAGACTTGGGACTGAAAGTAACCTACAGTACCAAGAGGGGTCTTGGATGAAGCGCAAGCATTGATACTGTCGCGAAAGCGTCGATTGCTGTTGATGGCTGGCACCGAACCGTCGGTCGAGTAATAGACATAATTACGCGAGTTGCCGGTATCCGGATCCCGGTTCAACGATGGATAGACAGTGGCAGGATTGTACTTCTCTCGCTCCAGCTCCATGGTTTCCGCCATACTGCCGGAGTTGTCGAAGATGATCAGCACCTTGGGCCGATAATCCCCCGCTTTCGAGAAGTCATAGATAAACAACTCGGTATCATCCGAGTAGGCATCACTGGCGACAGCAGGCACACTCAGTGCGCACAGGGCCATCAACCACAGTTTTCCATGATGTAACATCGCTGCCGCTCCTATTCAGCCTTCTTTAACAATGGCTGTTCGACCCCAACAGTCCAGGTCATGGGACGTCCCTGCTTCCCGTACACCTGGCTTGCCTCGAGCTCCACATAACGGCAGGCGGGTATGACGTTCTTGCTAGTTGCGTCAAAGCGTCGCTTGCACACGGTTTCACTTCTATATTGCATGATGGCATTACCCATAGAGCCACTCACTGTTGACGTCGCAGTCGAAACAGAAGGCATCTGAGCAATCTGGGTGGCGAGCCCTGTTTGCTGCATGGCGCCACCTATGATGCCCTCCACCCTGTGCTCGACCTGCTGTAGCGCTGCAGCCGCCCCACTGGCACGCAGATCCATGCCACCAGATTGCATCAACACCACGGCGATCAGTGTCAAAGGAGCCAGGATCACCAGCGCAACTATCAATGCCACACCACGTGAATGCCTCACTGCCCACCTCCCGCCATCATCATGGGATTGCGCAGCACCACAGTGCTTTCCAGAAGCAGGCGGCGAAATCCATCCCCATTGCCGGCCACGCTGACATCACCCAGTTGATAGACATTGTTATTGGTGTAGCGGCTGGATGCCTGCAGCGAGCGCACCAGCAAAAACACACGGACTGCTATCACCCGCCCTTCACCCCACTCTTGCGAGGTGACTGCATCTATGGCAGAAAACTTGTCGATACGACCATCCGGTACATTGCTGGTGTCGACCCCGAACAGCAGCACCATCCGCTCAATACCATCCACCAAGGCCCCTGATATCAACCAGGAGCCACCATCAGCAGTGAGCATTCGCTTGCGCAGTTCAAAACCACCGCTGCCGTTAGGAGAGAGATAATAGACGTGGTGCTGGTACTCCCAAATCTGACGCATCGGCATGGTTGTCTCGGAGGGAGCTGTCTCATTACCTCTGAATAAATGAGCCAGTTGAGTATTGGTAGCCATATAGAAGCGATTGGCATCCAACCCTCCCGTCACCGGATTTCCAATCAGGCGCTTGATGCTGATGACATCCGTGTTGGCCACGCGAGTAGGGGATGAAATACAGGCAAAACCGCTCATGGTGCCTGCCGTGCTGATATGGGCAACCCAGAGTGGGCGCACCGGGAAGAGGCTGGAGGGAAGGCTCCCTTCATTTCGCTCATCCAGACAATCATTTGCCACGGTAGCCCCGGAAGACAAGGTCAGCTCATCGCCCACAGTCAAAGCCCCCCCCGTGAAGTCACCCCAGAATCCGGCCCAGCGTAAATCCTGAGTGATGAGACGCATGGCAATGCGGCCGTTCTCGAGCAGCTCGCTCTGATCAAAGGACTCATTGGTAGTAGAGCGGGAGGCAACAAAAACAGCCAACACGCCACCCAGCAAAAAAACGCCGATGACCATGGCGATAAGCCATTCAACCAAAGTAAAACCGCGACTGTTCACAGGGTGGTCGTCAGAACAAACTGACGCCTCGTCAAATCCAGGCCAGCAATTCCGCAAGAAGCGGTAATGGCGGGGGCTACAGCACCGGCTGCAGCACCATCATGGGACGATTCGCGACCCGCCCAGAAGATGGAGACGGTCAACGCATTGTTTGCACCTTTGATAATGCAGCCGATAGGATTGCGCAAGGTCGTTCCAGCCCCGGATGCCGCACTACCCAGTAGCGACTGTCGCCAATAATAAAGGTCAAGCGCCAGCAAATCGGCATTGCTGCAACCGCTCATGGTGCCATTCTCATTGGCACAAGATGGCAAGGATGAGGTGCCGCCACTGACAATCCAGGTATTGCTGGCCTGAAGCTCCCATGCCCCACGGTTTACCTTGAGACGCTCAACCATGTCATTGGCCAGCCAGCTGGCAATAGTTCTCTGTCTTGCCTCATAACTGGAAAACTTTGCTTGTACCTGCATGGCAACCAACCCCAACAGACCAAACGAAAGCACTACCGCCGCTATCATTACTTCCAGCAGACTGAATCCAGCCAGGCAAGTTAGCCGTCTCATCACTCAATCCCAACAATCGTTGTTGGTACTGTCGCTGCTATCCAGAGCGCTTCTCGTACCATTTTGATCGATTGAAAACACCACGCAGTCACTATCAGCCCCTTGCGCACCGGATGCTGTTGCGGACAACCGGAAAGAGTTGCCAGCGGCAGACAAAACCAGACGATAATGGCCAGCATCCGAGCTTTCAGAAAGATTGAGGTCTGCAGCCGAGGAGGTGTATTGATTGAAATCCATGAAGTAGGTTTCCTGCCGGTTGGCAGCGTCCAACAGCATCTTTTTGGCATCGACACGGTGGCTGGTCAGCAGGTACTGCTGATAAGAGGGGTAAGCGATGGTGCCAAGGATCGCCACAATGGCGACGACAATCATCAACTCAACAAGAGAAAAGCCTCGAAAGAACCCAATCATATCCCATCCTTGGTGATTGACCGCGTTACAAGTTTAACGCCGAGCCTGTCACCACGACAAACTCGGCGTCAATATCATCATACTTTATTCTTAAGCCTTTCTGGCTGCACTCAAATAATTCTAAGCTCCGGCGGCACTTCAAACACCACGTTCTCTTCACGACCCGGGTGCTCGACGACCATATTGCCACCCAGCTCGCGCAGGCGGGCGATGACGTTCTGCACCAGCACGTCCGGCGCGGAGGCTCCCGCAGTGACGCCGATCGCCTTGACGCCCTCCAGCCAGCCGGTTTCGATCATGGAAGCATCGTCGATAAGATAGGCTTTGCTGCCTACCTTCTCGGCAAGCTCGCGCAACCGGTTAGAGTTGGAAGAGTTACGAGACCCCACCACCAGCATGGCATCCACCAGCCCCGCCATCTCCCGCACCGCATCCTGACGGTTCTGGGTGGCGTAGCAGATGTCGTCCTTGCGCGGCCCCTGGATCTTTGGGAACTGCTTGCGCAGCGCGTCGATCACATCCGAGGTCTCATCCACACTCAGGGTGGTCTGGGTGACGAAGCAGAGGTCATCCGGATTCTTCACCTTGAGTTTGGCCACATCGGCCGGTGTCTCCACCAGATACATGCCACCCTCGCGATTCTCGTACTGCCCCATGGTGCCGATCACCTCGGGGTGGCCAGCATGACCTATGAGCACGGCCTCGGAGCCCTTGCGGCTAGCGCGATGAACCTCCATGTGCACCTTGGTCACCAGCGGACAGGTGGCATCGAATACCTTGAGGGCGCGGGCCTTGGCCATCTCGCGGACCGTCTTGGCCACGCCGTGGGCGGAGAAGATGACGATGCTGTCATCCGGCACCTCGTCCAGCTCCTCGACGAACACGGCCCCCGCCTCTTTGAGCTTGTTCACCACATAGCGGTTGTGCACCACTTCGTGGCGGACATAGATGGGGGCGCCGAACTTCTCCAGCGCGCTCTCGACAATGCTGATGGCACGATCAACGCCAGCGCAGAAACCACGAGGATTAGCGAGCAGAATATCCATTAGTGCACCTTCTCCTCATCATCAACACCTAGGATCTCCACCTCGAAGGTGACGGTATGACCGGCCAGGGGATGATTGAAATCGACCGTCACCGACATGCCTTCCACCGCCCGGATGATCCCTGGCAACTCGCTACCGTTGGGCTGGTCGAACAGTATGATGGTGCCGACCTTGGGCTCCACATCGGCGCCAAATTTGGCACGGTCGAGATGGTAGATGTTGTCGGGATTGGAGAGGCCAAACGCCTGCTCCGGCGCCAGCGTGAAGCTCCTGCTCTCGCCCTCGTACAAGCCCAGCAGGCACTGTTCGAAGGTGGGCGTCAGGCTGCCATCGCCCATCCGTAAACGGGCCGGTTTGCCGTGCAGCGCCGTGCTGTCGGCAACCGAGCCATCTTCCAGCTTGATGGTGAAGTGGAACAGCACGCTGCTGTTGGCCGTAATCCCGGTGGCGATAGGCTGACTCATGCCATCTCCTCCTTCTTCTTCTCGGAACGGAAGCCTTCCAGCACTATCATGGCGGCCCCGATAAAGATGAAGCTGTCGGCCAGGTTGAATGCCGGCCAATGGGAACGCTGCCAGTAGAAGTCGAGGAAATCGACCACATGGCCCAACACCAGTCGATCAAACACGTTGCCAAGGGCGCCACCGATGATGAGCGAATAGGCGATGCCGCTCCAGCGCTGGGTGACGGATTGCTTGCGCAACCAGTGGATCAGCAAACCACAGATGGCAAACGCCAGCACGGCGAAGAACCAGCGCTGCCAGCCCCCCTGATCAGCCAGGAAGCTGAATGCGGCGCCCTTGTTGTAAACGTGGACCAGATTGAAGAAGGGAGTGATCTCCACCCCCGGGTAACCAAATGGCAGCAACTTGACCACGGCGAGCTTGCTCGCCTGGTCCAGTACAAAGGCCAGCACCGCCAGCCACAGCCAACGCAGGCCGGTTTTGTTATGCATCGTGTTGTGAGTCATGTTCATCAGGCAAATTGACGAGTTTCGCCGTCACCCTCAACGTTGGTCACACAGCGGCCACAGATCTCTTCGTGACCGGCAATGGTACCCACGTCTTCCACATGGTGCCAGCAGCGGTCGCACTTGGCGGCGGCAGACTGGGCCACGCAGAGCCAGAGGTCATCGCGCTCGGTCGCAACGGAACCCTCCGGTGCGCTGTCAGCAGTAACGACCTTGGCCTTGGAGGTGAGCAGCACAAAGCGCAGCTCGTCTGCCAGGGCATTCAGGCACTCGGCCAGAGCCGGTTTGGCGAACAGGGTCAGTTCGGCCTGCAGGGAACCACCGATGCGCTTCTCGCCACGGGCCGCTTCCAGCGCCTTGTTCACTTCACCTCGAACGGCGAGGATCTCGGCCCAGAAGGCATCACCCATCTGCTCGCCGGCATCCAGCCCGAACAGGCCGTCATACCACTCTTCGGTGAAGACGAACTCACCGCGCTCACCCGGCAGCAGCACCCAGATTTCATCAGCGGTGAAGCTCATGATGGGTGCCATCCAACGCACCATGGCCTGGGCGATGTGATAGAGGGCGGTCTGGCAGGAGCGACGGGCCAGGCTATCAGCCTTGGCGGTGTACTGACGGTCCTTGATGACATCCAGATAGAAGGAGCCCATCTCGATGGAGCAGAACTGCATCAGCTTCTGGGTCACACCGTGGAAGTTGTACTCGTCGAATGCCGCCATGATCTCGGCCTGTACCGCCTTGGCACGACCCACTGCCCAGCGGTCCACCACCACCATGTCGGCAGGTGCCACCATGTCGGTCGCCGGATTGAAGCCGTTCAGGTTGGCCAGCAGGAAGCGGGCAGTGTTGCGGATCCGGCGATAAGCATCGGCAGAACGCTTGAGGATCTCGTCGGAGACGGTCATCTCGCCGGTGTAGTCAGTGCTCGCTACCCACAGACGCAGGATGTCGGCACCCAGCTTGTTCATTACGTCCTGCGGGCTGACCACGTTGCCGATGGACTTGGACATCTTGCGGCCCTGACCATCCACGGTGAAGCCGTGAGTCAGCACCTGGTTGTAGGGAGCCTTGTCTTTCATGGCCACGCCGATCATCAGGGAGGACATGAACCAGCCGCGATGCTGATCAGAGCCTTCCAGATAGAGGTCGGCGGAGTGCCCGTTGAACTCGGGACGAGCATCTACCACGGAGGAGTGGGTTGAGCCCGAGTCGAACCAGACGTCCAGGGTGTCGGGCACCTTGTCGTACATGTCCGCGTCGCTACCCAGCAGCTCGGCCTTGTCCAGATCCCACCATGCCTGGATACCGGACTGCTCGACCCGCTTGGCCACCTCAAACATCAGGCGCACGGAGTCCGGGTGCAATGCCTGAGTCTCTTTGTGGACAAACAGGGAGATGGGCACGCCCCAGGTACGCTGACGGGAGATACACCAGTCAGGACGGTTCTCGACCATCGCCTGGATACGGTTTTTACCCCAGGCAGGTACCCAGCCGCTCTGGCCGTGCTGTTTGATACCGTCTTGCTCGATGCGCTCGATCTCTTCCAGCGCGCGTTTGCGCAGACCCTTCTGTTCCATGCTGATGAACCACTGCGGGGTGGCACGGAAAATGATCGGGGTCTTGTGACGCCAGCAGTGCGGGTAGGAGTGGTTGAACACCTTGTGATGCAGCAGGGCGCCGCGCTCGGTCAGCACCTCGACCACAGAGGCGTTGGCCTTGAACACGTGCTGGCCGGCGAACAGTTCGGTATCCGGCAGGTAAACGCCATTGCTGCCAACCGGGTTGGCCACTTCCAGACCGTACTTCTGACCGACCACGAAGTCTTCCTGACCGTGGCCAGGGGCGGTGTGTACAGCGCCGGTACCGGCATCCAGCGTGACGTGGTCACCCAGCACGACCGGCACATCGAAGCTGTAGAAGGGGTGATTGAAGCGCAGCAGATCGAGCGCAGCGCCCTTGGCGTAGCCCAGATTGTGGAACTTCTCGATACCGGCACGATCCATCACATCCTTGACCAGCTCGGCGGCCAGGATCAGACGCTCGGGATGCTCGCCTTCAACCTGCACCAGCGCATAATCGAGGTCGGCATGCATGGCGATGGCACGGTTTGCAGGCAGGGTCCACGGGGTCGTGGTCCAGATCACCGCAGAGATCGGGCCTTTACCGGGGTGGCCTTCGGCGCAGTCAAACTTGGCGACAACGGCAGCTTCGTCGACGGCTTTGAAGCGCACGTCGATGGAGGGGGAGTTCTTGTCGTAGTACTCCACTTCGGCTTCAGCCAAGGCGGAGCCGCAATCGGTACACCAGTGCACTGGCTTGGAGCCTTTGTGCAGGTGACCGTTTTCAACAATTTTGGCCATGGAGCGGATGATGTTGGCTTCGGTGCCAAAATCCATGGTCAGATAGGGGTGTTCCCAGTCGCCCAGCACACCCAGACGGATGAAGTCGACTTTCTGCGCGTCGATCTGGGTCTTGGCGTACTTGCGACACTCGGCGCGGAACTCGGCAGCAGAGACTTTCTCACCCGGCTTGCCGACCATGCCTTCCACTTTCAGCTCGATGGGCAGACCGTGGCAATCCCAACCCGGCACATAGGGGGAATCGAAACCAGAAAGGCCCTTGGACTTGATGATGATGTCTTTGAGGATCTTGTTGACCGAGTGACCGATGTGAATGTTGCCGTTCGCATAGGGGGGGCCATCATGCAGAATGAAAGAAGGCTTACCCGCTTTGGCGCGGCGAATAGCGCCGTAGAGATCCTGATCGTACCAACGTTTCAGCATGTTGGGTTCGCGCTTGGCCAGATCGCCACGCATCGGAAACTCGGTTTCCGGCAGATTCAGGGTGTGTTTATAGTCGCTCATCAGTCCTGGGTTCCCTTCTTTTCTAAAAGAGTGCTGGGTAAATTGAATTGTGGCAGCCCGAACCAGGCTCGGGCCGCCAGGGCATCTCGTTCGATCTGCTCTTTCAAGGCAGTGAAAGAGGCAAACTTCTGCTCTTCGCGCAGCTTGTGGCGAAGCAGCACCTTGACCTGCTGACCATATAGATCACCAGAAAAATCAAATACATGTACTTCCAATCTGGCTTGTGTACCGCTCAAGGTCGGCCGCACACCCACATTGGCGACACCGAGGAAGGTCTTGCCGGAACATATCACTTCCACCGCAAACACGCCACCGACCGGGATCACCTGACGCTTGAGGGCCAGATTGGCGGTAGGAAAACCTATGGTGCGCCCCAACTTGTCGCCGTGGGCCACCCGGCCGCTGATGGTATAGGGACGGCCAAGCATCAACTCCACCTCGGCCATGCGGCCCGCCTTGAGGGCCTCACGCACCAGGGTGCTGCTGACCCGCTGCCGTTCGAGCTGGAAGCTCTGGGTGCTGATCACCTCGAAGCCGAAGCGCTGCCCCGCCTCCTCCAGCAGGTGGAAGTCCCCTTCCCGCTCCTTGCCGAAGCGAAAATCGTCACCGACCACCAGATAGCGCACCCCGAGCTTCTCCACCAGCAACTGCTCGATGAAGGTCGAGGCGACTTGCTCGGCAAAACGGTGGCTGAAACGCACACAGAGCATCCGATCGATATGCAGCCCCTGCAGCGCTTCGTACTTCTCCCGCAACCGGCTCAGCCGGGCAGGGGCCTCGCTGCCTGCGAACAACTCCAGCGGCTGCGGTTCGAACAGCATGACGCAGGCGGGCAATCCCAGCTGGGCCGCTTTCTCCTTGAGACGTGCCAATACCGCATGGTGACCCTGATGAACCCCATCAAAGTTGCCAATGGTTAATACACATCCCCGGTGACGGGGCTTGAGATTGTGAATGCCGCGAATAAGCTCCATCAGTGCCTTGTGCGTTGCTGCCATGGAAATCGGCGGATTATATATCAGCCGGCAGGCAGGGTCAGCCCTCATGGCCCGATTTCAGGCATCCTGGCCAAATTCCCAATGCCGAGCGCCATCAGGACTATCCCGTACAAGGTTCACCCGCTCATGGAAACAGGGTCAACCCTGCTACTGACCCGATCTCAGGTGTCTTGGCCGAATGCCAAGCGCCAGCAGGATAACGCCATACACGGCCCCCCCCAGACAGAGCAACATGGTCAGCTGCACGCTAGCCTTGCCCATGCCCCAGGCGCTCCATTGAGCGAGATCCGGTGACAGATAGCCAAGCAGCCCCCCCATCAGCACGGTGGCCACCAGCAGCTTGAGGCAGAAGATCCCGGTATTGCGGGACGGACGGTAGACCGATTGCTGATACAAGCCCTTGAACAGCAAGGCCGCATTCAAGGTGCCTGAGCAAGCGGTCGACAGCGCCAACCCAACATAGCCGAGCGGAAAGATGAAAATGAGGTTACATACCATGTTGGCAACCATGGACATCACCCCGATCCGCACCGGGGTCCGGGTATCCTGGCGGGCGTAATAACCCGGCGCCAGTACCTTGATCAGCATCAGGGAGAGCAGGCCCGTCGTGGAGGCCAGCAGGCTGGCACTGGACATGCTCACCTCATGCATGCCGAACTCGCCGCGCATGAAGAGCACTCGCAGTATGGGCTCGCGCAACACGGCTATGCCCACCATGGCCGGTAGGCCGAGCAGCATCACCATGCGCACCCCCCAGTCCATGGTGCGGGAGAAGTCGGCCGGGTCTTCATCCACATGCTTCTTGGCCAGCGCAGGCAGGATCACGGTACTGATGGCCACCGCAAACAGGCCAAGGGGGAACTCCAGCAGGCGATCCGAGTAATAGAGATAGCTGATGGCGCCTGTGGCGAGGAAGGAGGCGAGCATGGTGTTGATCAGCAAGTTGATCTGGCTGACCGAGACGCCAAACAGCGCCGGGATCATCAGGGTGCGGATCTTGATCACCCCGGGATGATGCCAACCCCACTTGGGCCACACCAGCATGTTGATCTGGCGCAGGAAGGGATACTGGAACAGGAACTGCACCAGACCGCCCAGAAAGACACCGATGGCAAGAGCTATCTCTGGCCGCTCCATCAAGGGTGCGATCCACCAGGCCGCCGCTATCATGGTGAGGTTAAGAAACACCGGCGTGAAGGACGCGACGGCAAAGCGGCCAAAGGTGTTGAGTATGGCCCCCGCCATGGCGGTGAAGGTGATGAACCAGAGATAGGGGAAGGTGATTTTGAGCATCAGGCTGGCCAACTCGAACTTTTCGGCTGCTGGCCCGCCATGTAACCAGTCCCAAAACCAGCCCCAGCCGAACAGGGCCGTCAGCACGCCCGAGCCCAGCACCCCGAGCAGGGTGACTATGGTGACTATGCCACCGAGCGTACCCGCCACGGCAGCCAGCAATTCGCGCACCTCGCGCTCATCACCCTTCTTCTTGTACTCCGTCATCACGGGAACAAAAGCCTGGTTGAAGGCCCCTTCGGCGAACAGCCGGCGCAGAAAATTGGGAATGCGGTTGGCAAAGAAGAAGACGTCTGCAGCCGCCCCGGCGCCGAGCAGATTGGCGATGACCACATCGCGAACCAAGCCCATCACACGGGACGCCAGCGTCATTACGGACACTATCATGCCGGATTTGATCAATTTCTTACTCAAGACGAAGCCTCTGGAACTGTCAGAATGGAAAGAATGCTGGTAGAATCGGCCGACAGTTTAACCGCCTCCCAACAGACACACCACCGGGGGGCGGTGTTTATTTGCACAAATCATTTGACAATATGTGGTTGAGAAGGCATATTTCCGGGCCTTTTCAATACACTCGCTAAGACAGTTTTAGGAGTTTTACCTTGGCTAATATCAAATCTGCTAAGAAGCGCGCGATTCAGTCAGAGAAACGTCGTCAACACAACGCCAGCCGTCGTTCAATGACCCGTACCTATCTGAAGAAAGTAATTGCTGCCATCGCTTCTGGCGACAAAGCTGCTGCTGTTGCTGCTTTTGCTACCGCTCAGCCGATCATGGATCGCATGGCTACCAAAGGCCTGATCCACAAGAACAAAGCTGCTCGTCACAAGAGCCGCCTGTCTGCCCAGATCAAAGCTATGGCTTAATCAGCTTCGGCTGCATAAAGCTAAAAAAACCGGCCTCAGTGCCGGTTTTTATTTATCTGCGCTGCAGTAAAGTTTGTGCAGCAGGGCAATCATTTCGCGTACCTCATGGCTGCGCAGCGAATAGTAGACCGTCTGGGCCTCTTTTCGTGTCTCCACCAACCCATCCCGCCGAAGCACGGCCAAATGCTGTGACAGGGCTGACTGACTCAACCCGAGCACCTCGTTGAGTTCCCCCACCGACAGTTCCCGATCCTGCAGCTGACACAAAATAAACAATCGTCGTTCGTTGGCCAGTGCCTTGAGCAGTGCCACAGCGCGGCTCGCATTCGCCTCCATATCTTCCAGTTGCATCTCATCCCCTCTCGTCCGAGGCAAGAATCATACTCTGTGACCCGTCGATTTAAAATGACAGGGTTGCCGGTTGAATCGTGGTGAAGTCCTCTTCCCCGGCAAACAGGAAAGAGAAATCGCTCTCGCACACCCGTTTTACCGCCGGATGCTGGATCATTCGCTCGGCAAAGATGACGTAATACTCCTCCATCAGATCCTGAGTCTCCCCGAGCAGCCTCACCCCCTCCCCTTCCAGGATCTCCTCCCGATAGATGGTGGGGGCCATGAAGATGCCCTGGTTGAAGAAACCGAAGGCCTTCATCAGGGCCGCATCGTCGAACTCCCCAAGGATGCTGGGGGAGATTCCTTGCTGCTCGAACCACTGGGTCAGCTGGCGTCCCATGGCGGTACGGCGCCCCGGGATCAGCAGCTTTCGCTCCTCCAGACAGGCGGGAAAGGGTTTCTCGGGCAACGGCACCTTGCAAAAGAAGCTGACGCCACAACCGCCGAGCCGCTTGGATAACAGGCCCGCATGCTGGCCTGAGTCTACCGGGCAGTCGGAGAGGATCATGTCGAGCTTGTGCTCGCTCAGCTGTTCCAGCAGCAGCTCGTGGGTCGATTCGAAGCAGCGCAGGTGGATGGAGCCATCGTTGGGAATGACGGAGAGCAGTACCCGGCTGGCAAGGCGCTTGGAGAGCGCATCGGCGATGCCGACGTCAAACAGGATCTGGCTCTCCTTGCGGTAGTTGACGATATCCAGCATCTCGTAGGAGAGGCTGAACATCTTGTCGGCGTAGCGGAATACCAGCTGGCCCAGCTCGGTCGCTTCGAGAGAGCGCCCCTTGCGCTTGAGCAACTTGCCACCGAGGCGCTGCTCCAGCAGTTTGATCTGGCCGGTGACTGTCTGCGGGGTCAAAAAGAGGGCTTCTGCCGCTTGAGTGACGGAGCCCTTTTTCTGAGTCATCCAAAAATAGTAAAGGTGGTTGTAATTAAGGTGTGACATCCGATGGGGTTCCCGCGGTACGCGGACTCCGGTAGCAGCTGAGTTCAGCCGCCAGAATGTCATACATGTCGCTGATCGAGTCAACCTTGTTTGCGGTGAACTGCGTCTGCAGGCTGGCCTTGAGGCGCGCCTTGTCAGGCATCCGTTCGCCGCAGTAGCGCTTGTTGGACTGCTTGACCCGTTCACCGGCCCGGCTACTCAGGGCCCGCTCGGCGAAGGTCTCACCGAATTGGGCCTTGGCCTGTTTGTCCCCCAGCATGACGGCGCTGTCGACCACGCCATTGAGGTAAGCAGAGCAGCTGCTTGATGCCGGATCCTGCTGACAATCTTCCAGACTGGCCGCCCAGAGCCCCGGGCTCGCCAGCATAACCAACCATACCAGTCTTCTCATAACCCCTCCGTGTTTTGATCCGCCGCACGGTTGGGAAGCGACATCCGCAGGGCAAAATAACCGACCACTGCCGCCAGCGTAGATCCTACCAGGATCCCGAGGCGTGAATAGCTGCCGTAATCCAATCCGCCGTACTCGAACGCCAGCGATGCAATGAACATCGACATGGTAAAGCCAATGCCACACAGTATGCTGACCGCAAAAATCTGCTTGAAGTTGACCCCGGCCGGTAACTGGGCGATACCCAGCTTGACCGCCAGCCAACTGATGGTGAATACCCCAAGCGGCTTGCCCACGAACAGCCCCAGCATGATGCCAAGGGGCACAGGGCTCAGCAGGGCCGACAGGCTTATTCCGCCCAGTGGAACGCCCGCATTGGCAAAGGCGAACAGCGGCAGTATCAGGTAAGCACTCCAGGGATGCAGCGAGTGCTCCAAATGCTTGAGCGGCGAGGCATAACGCTTGCCGTTGAGCGGTATCATGAAGCCTACGATGACGCCAGCCAGGGTCGCGTGGACACCGGACTTGAGTACCGCGACCCAGAGCACCAGACCCACCAGCATGTAGAGGCCGATCCTGTCCTCGCCACGCCGATTCATCCACAGCAGGGTCAGGATCGCCAGGATACTGACCACCAGCGCCGTCAGCGACAGCTGCTGGGTATAGAAGATCGCAATGATGATGATGACCCCGAGGTCATCCATGATGGCCAGCGCCAGCAGGAACACCTTGAGGCTGACCGGCACCCGCTTGCCCAGTAGCGCCATCACCCCGAGGGCGAAGGCGATATCGGTCGCGGCGGGGATAGCCCAACCAGCACGCGCCACTTCATCCGAGTAGTTGAAGAAGGTGTAGATGAGCGCGGGAGCCAACATGCCGCCGACCGCGGCTATGGCCGGGAAGGTCGCCTGCACCCGGGAGGAGAGCGCGCCTTCCAGCATCTCGCGCTTGACCTCAAGCCCGACCAGCAGGAAGAAGATTGCCATGAAACCGTCGTTGATCCAGAGCAGCAGCGGCTTGTTGATGTCGAGAGCGGCGATGCGCACCTGCACCGGCGTATCGAGGAATGCCTGATAGCCACCGGCCAGAACCGTGTTGGCCAATACCATCGCCACTATGGCTGCCATGATCAGAATTATTCCGGAGGCGGCCTCCAGCTTCAGAAACTTCTTTATTACGTCGTTCATGGTTAAATTATCCACAGAATTACTTTAGTTTAAGTCTATATCCCATAACAATTAATGGAAAATCGTTTCTTACTGCTGAATACCACGAGAAAACCGAAGGAAGAAACAGAAGATACCTGCTATAAGCAGGCTTCACTGTGCGCCGGCGCCCTTGATGACGCAATCAATAAAATGAATTTTCAGTTATTTTTATGCATAAAAAAGGCGCTTCAAGGCGCCTTTGACATTAGATAGCGACGGGCGCCTTGATGCCGGGATGGGGGTCGTACCCCAGGATCTCGAAATCCTCAAACCGGTAGTCGAAGAGGGAATCCGGTTTGCGCTTGATCGCCAGCTGCGGCAAGGACCGTGGCTCGCGGGAAAGCTGCAGCGCGGTCTGCTCCATGTGGTTGGAGTAGAGGTGCACATCACCACCAGTCCAGACGAAGTCACCCACCTCCAGGTTGCACTGCTGGGCCATCATATGGGTCAGCAGGGCGTAGCTGGCGATGTTGAACGGCAGACCGAGGAACACATCACAGCTGCGCTGGTAGAGCTGGCAGGAGAGCTTGCCGTCTGCCACATAGAACTGGAAGAAGGCGTGGCAGGGTGCCAACGCCATTTTATCCAGCTCGCCCACGTTCCAGGCGGAGACGATGATACGGCGCGAATCCGGATTGTGCTTGATGTCATCCACTGCCCGCTGGATCTGATCGATGACGGTGCCATCGGCCGCCGGCCAGGAGCGCCACTGGGCGCCATAGACAGGCCCCAGATCGCCATTCTCGTCGGCCCACTCATCCCAGATACTGACGCCGTGCTCTTTCAGATAGGCAGTGTTGGTGTCGCCGTTGAGGAACCAGAGCAACTCGTGAATGATGGAACGCAGGTGGCATTTCTTGGTGGTGACCAGTGGAAAGCCGTCCGCCAGATTGAAGCGCATCTGATGGCCGAACAGGGAGACGGTACCGGTGCCGGTACGGTCTGACTTGGCGGTGCCCTCATCGAGGATCTTCTGCATCAGGTCGAGATAAGCTCTCATTACTTCGCCTCCTTCACGGCATTACCAAACATCTTCACGCTACCGCAGGCATTTTGGGGCAGGTTATTCTGCATAAGAACGAGGCAGGCTCTCATTGCTTTGCCTCCTTCACCCTATTACCAAATAACTGCGGGCGCTTGTAGGCGGCCCAAATCATCAGGGCACCGGCGATAATCATCGGGGTGGAGAGGATCTGGCCCATGCTGATCTCCTGGAAATAGAGACCCAGCTGGCTGTCCGGCTGACGCACAAACTCCACCAGGAAGCGGAACAGGCCGTAGAACAGCAAGAACATGCCTGAGATGGCACCACGGGGCGGGTTCTTGCGCCAAAACAGGTTGAGGATGATGAACAGCACCACCCCTTCCAGTGCGAACTGGTAGAGCTGGGAGGGATGGCGCGGCTCAGGGCCTGCCTCCGGGAAGATGATGGCCCAGGGCACATCGGTGACCCGACCCCACAACTCACCGTTGAGGAAGTTGCCGATCCGGCCAACACCGAGACCAAACGGAATGAGCGGAGCCACAAAGTCGGCCACGGTGAAGAAGTGGCGCTTGGTTTTGTGGGCAAACCAGATCATCGCGGTGATAACCCCGATCAGACCACCGTGGAACGACATGCCGCCGGTCCAGATCTTGAACAGGTAGAGGGGGTCAGCCAAGAACATGTCGACGTTGTAGAACAGCACGTAACCGACCCGACCACCCAGGATCACCCCGAGGAAGCCATAGAACAGCAGGTCAGAGACCTCGTTGCGGGTCCAGCCGCTGTTCTGTGCGTCTGCGCGACGCCCCGCCAGCCACATAGCAAAAGCGAAACCAAACAGGTACATGAGACCGTACCAGCGTACCGATAGTGGCCCCAAACTGAATGCGACAGGATCAACCTGCGAGAAAACCCAATATCCATCGTGCTGCATATGCGGCCCCAGTCATAAGAAAAGCCGCATTTTCCGATCATTCGTCAGCAGGGACAAGGCATGATTATCAATCAGTCTGTTTCGTTTTGTGACCGGCCCGCAGCAAGCCACCCAGACCGTGCTCTTCCAGGTAGCGGGCGAACAGGCCGCGCAGCACGTGAGGATTGTCGTGCTTGAGGCCGTCGGCCATCAGCGCGGTCAGCTCGCTCAGAGTCGATTGACGCAGCACGTACTTGATCCTGGCGATATTGTGGGTGTTCATACTGAAGCGGCGATAGCCCATGGCCAGCAGCAAAAGCACACCGACCGGATCGCCGGCCAGTTCGCCACAAACCGACACCGGCTTCTGGTAGCGATGGGAGGCATCAACCAGCTGTTGCAGGGCGCGGATCACCGCAGGATGGAAAGCGTCGTAGATGTTGGCGACGCGGGCATTGTTGCGGTCCACCGCCAGCAGGTATTGCGTCAGGTCATTGCTGCCCACCGACCAGAAGTCGATGAGCGGCGCCATCTCGGGCAGTATATAGAGGGCGGACGGCACCTCTATCATCACTCCCAGGCTGGGGTAGCGGATCACCGCATCGCGGCTGGCCGCCTCTTCCGACACTTCTCGCCAAGCCTGGTCCAGCAACCGACGGGAAGCCCTGATTTCGCTGACGCTGCTGATCATCGGCAGCATGATGGCCAGGTTGTCCAGCCCCTCGCTCGCTCGTAGCATGGCCTTGAGCTGGACCAGAAACAGTTCGGGGTGATCCAGAGTGAGCCGGATCCCCCGCCAGCCAAGGAAGGGATTTTCCTCGACGATGGGGAAATAGGGCAGCTGCTTGTCTCCCCCCACGTCCAGCGTGCGCATGCACACAGGACGATTGCGATAGGTTTCCAGAATGCCGCGATAGCGCGCCGTCTGCTCCCACTCGGAGGGGAAGCTGTCCTGCAGCATGAAGGGGATCTCGGTACGATAGAGCCCAACCCCGTCTGCCAGATGATTGAGGGAGATCTCGGTGTCGGCACTCAGGCCAGCGTTGAGCAGCAAGGAGACAGGGGTGCCATCGGCGGTTTCCGATGGCTGACTGTCGACGCTGCGCACCAGGGTATCGAGCGCCCGCTCCTCGTTGAGCAGTTGCCGATACTCGGTCAGGATCACCTGATTGGGCTCGATGAAGAGATCGCCGCTGTAGCCGTCGACCACCAGCATGCGACCGCCGATGTCGCCGAGCGGCAGATCCACCCCCATGATAGCCGCGACCCCCATGGCACGGGCTAAAATGGCGGCATGGGAATTAGTGCCGCCCTTGAGGGAGACCACCCCGGTCAGGAATTCCCTCGGCACCTCGGCAAGTATGGTGGCCGTCACCTCGTCGGCCACCAGCACCACGGGCTCGCCGACCGTGATATGTTCCGGTTCATTCTGCACCAGCCGGCTGATAAGCCGCTGGGCTATGTCCTTCACATCGGTGGAGCGCTCCTGCAGGTAGGGATCCTTCATCCCCTTGAACTGGTCGATCAGTCGGTCGCTGATGAGCTTGACCGCCGACACGGCCGTCCAGTGCTCCTTGCTCACCTTGTTGCGGATGGGCTTGATGTAACCGGGATCGTTGAGCAGATGCAGATAAATGTCGAAGATGGCAACCGAATCCTCGCCGTAGCTCTCGCGAAACCGCAGTGCCAGACTCTCCAGATCGTGGCGTACCTCTTCCACCGCTACGTTCAGCCGCTCCAGCTGCTTGGCGTGCTCCTCATCCTTGCGTGGGGTGATGGAGCTGAGCTCCTTGCGGGGCCGCCACACCCAGGCTTTGGCCATGGCAATACCGCTGGCCCCGGCGATACCGCGCAGCGGCTTGCTCCAGTCGGTCTTCTGCAACCACCCCTTGGCTTGCGCCTGGGCGATGCGGGCCGCCAGCTGAGCCGCCAGCGTGACCATGAAGGACTCCTCCCCCTCATCAAAAAGGCGACACTCCTTCTGCTGCACCACCAAAATGCCCACCACTTGGCGCTGATGCATGATGGGGGCGCCAAGGAAGGATCGAAACTCTTCTTCGGCGACATCGGGCAGAAATTTGAAACTGGGATGGGAGGGGGCATCAGCCAGGTTGATCAGCTCTTCGCGCTGACCCACCAGACCGACGATGCCCTGCTCAAATGGCAGGATCGCCTTGCCCACCGCCGACTCGGCCAGACCATCGGTCGCGGCCAGCCGGTAGCGGCGCATGTCCGGTTCAGAAACATAGACGGAACAGCAGTCCACCATCATGGCCAGCCGGGTCTGACTGACCAATGCCTGCAGGGCCAGCTCCAAGGTGTTGGCTTCGGCCATGCTTTCGACGATGCGTCTGAGTTCCGTCAGCAACTAGGTGTGCTCCTTAGCGAGAGCGGTTGCGCCGCCCATCTTTCCGATTAACTTGCACCACGGGCACTGGCATCGCCAGCGGAGCAAACTCTTTCATCACCCGTCGATAGACTTCTCGCTTGAAAGAGACAACCTGGCGTACCGGATACCAGAAGCTGACCCAACGCCAATCATCAAACTCGGGGTGACCATGACAACCGAACTGGATTCTGGACTCCCTGTCAGGATCCAGTTGTAACAAGAACCATTTTTGTTTTTGGCCAATACAGACCGGTGAACTGTCCCAACGAACAAGGCGTTTGGGTAAGCGGTACTTCAGCCAGTTGCGACTGGTGGCCATGATGGTCACATCCTCGGGCTTGAGGCCTATCTCCTCATACAGCTCACGATACATGGCCTGCTCAGGCGTCTCACCGTCATCAACTCCCCCCTGCGGAAACTGCCAGGAGTGCTGCCCATAGCGCTTAGCCCACAATACTTGCCCGTCACGGTTACAGATCACGATTCCGACATTGGGACGAAACCCGTCGCCATCTATCACGTGATCACCTTATAAAGGCTGAATCTATAAGGAGATTGTTCCACATTCACCCCGTGGCAGCAAACAAGGACTGCAATCCCCCACTCATGAATAACTTTCAATTTCAAGCCGACTTATAAACAAATCCAAGGATCAAACCCCGCAAGTTGCCCACCCAGACTGTGTATAAGCCTGTGAGCAAGCGGGTATATACAGTAGTTTTGTTTATCTGCTCTACTCAAGGAACCAGCATGCGGTATGGTTTATAAAACTAAACATTCATTTAAATACAATGTGTTATATTCATAGTGCTGGATCAAGATCCATGTCTTTCCCGGCCAAAGATCCGGGATCCTGATTGTGAACAAGTTCGTCTGCTCAAAGATCCACCACGGCTAATTTATCCACAGGAGTGGCACACTATCTGCCCTGCCATCGCAGCAAAAATCGCTGCCGTTTCACATTTTTTTGTAACAACACCCCCACTATCACCACTTTGAGCCAGTTATCCAAGATTTCTGTGGATAACTGTGTGCAACAGCATGAGCAAACCCTTGGACAACTATTCCAAGCCGGGATCCTGCGTGGAAAAGATCGGTACAATAAAGACAAATTCGTTAAAAATCATTATGATAAGTAATAAGGTGCAAAATCCCCCCCCCAGTGCAACCCCTCGGCAGGATCGGTTATAAAAACAGCGATCCTCACCAAGGAGCAGACTTGCTAGAATAATCCCCTTTGCAGGAGTCATTCATGCCCACCCAGCCCCAGTCCGAGCAGGAGTTATTGAGCCGAGCCCATGCCATGGCAGGCTTCACACTGGCACAGCTGGCTGCCGATGCCGGCCTCGCCGTCCCCCGGGATCTGAGACGGGACAAAGGCTGGGTCGGCCAGCTGATCGAGTGGCAACTGGGTGCCAGCGCCGGCAGCAAGCCAGAGCAGGACTTCCCGGAACTTGGCATAGAGCTAAAGACGATCCCCATCGATCCTCAGGGCAAACCCCTGGAGACCACCTTCGTCTGCGTGGCGCCGCTGATCGGCGTCAGCGGCCAGCGCTGGGAGCAGTCAAACGTGCGCAACAAACTCTCGCGGGTGCTCTGGATCCCGGTTGAGGGAAGTCGCGATATCCCGATAGGCGAGCGCCGGGTCGGCATGCCGCTGATGTGGAGCCCGAATGAGGAGGAGGATCGGCTGCTGCGCCAGGACTGGGAGGAGTTGATGGACATGATAGTGCTGGGAGAGGTGGAGCAGATCAGCGCTCGCCACGGTCAGGTGATGCAACTGCGCCCAAAGGCCGCTAACAACAAGGCGCTGACCCGCGCCATCGGTCGTAATGGCCAGCCGATCCTGACCCTACCACGGGGCTTTTACCTCAAGACAGGATTCACCCACGGCCTGCTGCAACGCCACTTTGCCTTGCCCGTTTGATCTGTTCTATCAACATCCTTGTCATAAAGTGATATAAAAATAGGCAGAACCACTTTCTTCGCACCAATGACAAGGAGGCGTCATGCCGATCAACAAGCAATTCCTCAAGTCCCGTCCCGAGGTCAAGGTGACCTTCGCGGTGGAAAAAGTGGCTGCCGGTGAGGCAGAACAGGTACTGCTGCTGGGGGAATTTAGCCAGTGGCAACCCATAGAGCTCAAACGGATGAAGAGCGGAGAGTTTAGAACCACCCTCAACCTGCCCACCGATGGTCCCAGCCATTTCGAATACTGCTACCAGCTGGTGAAACCGAACGGAGAGACACTCTACGACAACGATTGGGAGGCGGACGACTATGTGCCGGGCCCCTTCGGACGTGACAACTCAGTGGTGCGTGTCAGCCAGTAGGCGACGACCAGAACACTGGCCCATCTGGCCAGCCCCCGGATTGCGGACACAAAAAAGGCTCGCCATTGGCGAGCCTTTTCACTACCTGTCGAGCTATTTGCCGACATATCGACACCAATTCGAATCGAATTAGTTGAGCTTCTCTTTGATACGAGCAGCTTTGCCGGACAGGTTGCGCAGGTAGTACAGTTTGGCGCGGCGAACATCACCACGACGCTTCAGTTCTACACTGTGGATCAGCGGAGAGTGAGTCTGGAATACACGCTCAACACCTTCGCCGTTGGAGATCTTGCGAACGGTGAAAGCAGAGTGCAGACCGCGGTTACGCTTGGCAATAACGATGCCTTCGAAAGCCTGCAGACGCTCTTTGCCACCTTCTTTAACACGAACTTGAACACGTACAGTGTCGCCCTGGGCAAATGCCGGGATGTCGGTACGCAGTTGCTCTTGCTCAAGCTGCTGAATAATCTTGCTCATTGTCTTTCCTTACCTAGGATAAACTGAAAACTCTACTTAACGCTGTCACGCACTTCGCGGACATACTCGGCAAGAAGTGATTCTTGCTCGTCAGTCAGAGCTAGGTTGTTAATAAGTTCCGGCCTTCTTTGCCAGGTTCGTCCGAGCGACTGTTTGAGACGCCAGCGTCGAATCACTTCGTGATTGCCGCTTGTCAGCGCCTCTGGCACCGCCAATCCATCCAACACCTCCGGCCGAGTGTAGTGGGGATGATCCAGCAAGCCATCCGTGAAGGAGTCCTGCTCGGCACTGGCCTGATCACCCAAAACCCCCGGGACCAGACGCGAAACCGCATCGATCAGGGTCATGGCAGGCAACTCGCCACCACTTAACACGTAATCCCCGATAGACCACTCTTCGTCGACTTCGGTTTGTATCACGCGTTCATCGATACCTTCGTATCGACCGGCTACCAGAATCAGCTTCTGATTCGTCGCCAACTCGGTTACGCCCGCTTGAGTCAGCTTGCGTCCCTGAGGGGAGAGATAGATGACTTTCGCCCCGTCTCCCGCCGCTTGCTTGGCTGCATGAATCGCGTCACGCAGCGGCTGAACCATCATTAACATGCCAGGCCCACCACCATAAGGACGATCATCGACCGTACGGTGTTTGTCGTGGGTAAACTCCCGGGGGTTCCAGCACTCAATCTGCAGCAGGCCACTCTTGACGGCCCGACCCGTTACCCCGTGCTCGGTAATGGCTCGGAACATTTCAGGGAAGAGGCTAATGACCCCAATCCACATAAGAAACCTCCGGCACCCGTGTTAGCGCGGGAAACTAGAAACCAGGATCCCAATCAACTTCGATTGTTCGAGCAGTCAGATCAATATGCTTGATCACCTGCTCTTCCAGGAACGGAATCAACCGCTCCTTTGCGCCAAAGGCATCTTTTACATTGGCTTCAACCACCAACACATCGTTGGAGCCGGTTTCCATCAATTCGGTCACCTTGCCCAGGTCGTATCCCTTGGTGGTCGATACCGAGCAACCAATCAGGTCACGCCAGTAGAACTCACCTTCAGGCAACGCAGGCAACAGATCAGCGGGTACGCCAATCTCGACATTGGTCAATGCCAGGGCATCTTCACGCAGATCGATACCATCGATTTTGCAAATCAGACCCTTGTTGTGACGCTTCCAGGCCGAAACCTTGAGTTCACGCCACCCCCCGTTCTGATTGATCAGCCAGGGGTTGTAATCGAAAATCGCTTCGGCAACATCGGTGAAGGAGTTCACTTTAAGCCAGCCCTTGATGCCATAAACGGTACCCAGGGTGCCCAGAACTATAGGTTTTTCCACCTTAACTCCTTACCGTTGGGCTGATTAAGCAGCTTTGGCAGCGTCTTTGATCAGCTTGGCAACGCGGTCAGAAACAGCGGCACCAGTAGCAACCCAATGCTCGATACGAGCCAAGTCCAGGTTCAGCTTTTCGGCAGAACCAGAAGCAACCGGGTTGAAGAAACCAACGCGCTCGATGAAGCGACCGTCACGGGCGCAACGGCTGTCAGAAACTACTACCTGGTAAAACGGACGCTTTTTCGCGCCACCACGTTGTAAACGAATGGTTACCATATCGTCCTCATTAACATCTAATGAACAAGGCCCGCAAACACGCGGACCCTAGCTTAAAATAAGCCGCGTAATTCTACTTGGATTCGTAATAATTGCAACCAAGCCAGCCATTTTTTGCACAAGGCTCACAATGAAAAGGGCCCACCTCTGGTGAGCCCCTGGCCTGGCTGAAACGGTCGGGATCAGAAGGGGCCGCGACCGCCACCGAATCCTGGTGGCAACATGTTCTTCATCTGCCCCATCATCTTGCGCATGCCGCCCTTGCCGGACATCTTCTTCATCATGCGCTGCATCTCGGTGAACTGCTTGAGCAGCTTGTTCACGTCCTGCACCTGCATGCCGGAACCTGCGGCGATACGGCGCTTGCGGGAGCCCTTGATGAGGTCGGGATGGGCACGCTCCCTGGGCGTCATGGAGCTGATGATGGCCTCCATCCGCACGGTCAGCTTGTCATCCATCTGATCCTTGACGTTGTCCGGCAGACCGGACATACCGGGCAGCTTGTCGAGCATGCCCATCATGCCGCCCATATTGCGCATCTGGGCCAGTTGTTCGCGGAAGTCTTCCAGATCGAAGCCCTTGCCACTCTTGACCTTGTTGGCCAGCTTGGCGGCTTTTTCCTTGTCGACATTGCGCTCCACTTCCTCGATCAGCGACAGCACGTCGCCCATGCCGAGGATGCGGGAGGCGAGACGATCCGGGTGGAACGGCTCCAGCGCATCTGTCTTCTCGCCCATACCGATGAACTTGACCGGCTTACCGGTGATGTGGCGCACGGAGAGGGCTGCACCACCGCGAGCGTCGCCATCCGCCTTGGTGAGGATCACGCCGGTGAGCGGCAGCGCCTCGTTGAACGCCTTGGCGGTGTTGGCGGCATCCTGCCCCGTCATGGCGTCCACCACGAACAGGGTCTCGATCGGCTTGATGGTGGCGTGAAGATGGATGATCTCGTCCATCATGTCGCTGTCGACGTGCAGACGACCGGCGGTATCCACGATCACAACGTCATAGAACTTCTTGCGCGCCTGATCGATGGCGGCAGTGGCGATGTCGACCGGCTTCTGGCTAGCGTCGCTTGGAAAGAAATCGACGCCGATGTCGCTTGCCAGCGTCTCCAGCTGCTTGATCGCCGCGGGGCGATAGACGTCGGCACTGACGACCAGCACCTTCTTCTTGCTGCGCTCTTTGAGCAGCTTGGCCAGTTTACCTACGGTTGTGGTCTTACCGGCACCCTGCAGACCCGCCATCAGTATGATGGCCGGCGGTTGGGCGGCCAGGTTGAGCTGCTCGTTGGCTTCGCCCATCACCGAGACCAGTTCACCGTGTACTATCTTGATGAAGGCTTGGCCCGGACTCAGGGACTTGGCCACTTCCTGGCCAACCGCCCGCTCCTTGACGCGAGCCACGAAGTCCCGCACCACCGGCAGAGCGACGTCCGCCTCGAGCAGCGCCATGCGGACTTCGCGCAAGGTATCCTTGATGTTCTCTTCGGTCAGGCGACCGCGCCCACTGACATTGCGCAAGGTGCGCGAGAGTCGTTCAGTCAAATTCTCAAACATGACGGATTCCGGTTCTTGGCATAATAAATTGGGGGCATTATAACCCAGAGCAGACGCGAGGACGATTATTCACCGCACGGCAGCCATGGGGACCTTCTCTTTATATATGGGCAGATCGGCGGCTGCACAACTGGCGAGCACATCTTGTGCAAGGTATACTGCCTCTCTTATTCCCAACAGCCTGTTCAACAACGACCTGGTTATGATCGTGATCTCTGTTCTGGCCCTGGCGTTTTATCTGCTGGCCATCATCGCCTCGCTGCACCTGCTGCTCAGTGCCAAACCTGTGGGGCAAGTTCCCCTGTTTGCCTGTATCGGACTGGCCCTGATCGCGCACGGCGCCGCTGTGGCCGGCGAAGTGCTGGTGACCCATTCCGGCCAGAACCTGAGCATGCTCAACGTTGCATCTCTCGTGAGTCTCATCATCGGCTGCTTCATGACCTGCGTCACCCGCCGCTTCAACGGCTGGATCCTGCTGCCCGTGGTCTACAGTTTCTCCGCTCTGCTGCTGGCCGCCAGCGCCCTGATCCCGGGCCGCTATATCACCCATCTGGAGGCCCATCCCCAGCTGCTGCTGCACATAGGACTGGCACTGATGGCCTATTCGGTGCTGATGATCGCCTGTCTGTTCGCGCTACAGCTTGCCTGTCTGGACAGGCAGCTCAAATCCCGCAAGATCAGCCAGTTGCCAGCCATGCCGCCCTTGATGACGGTCGAAAAGCGGCTGTTCCAGCTCATCTCGGCGGGCCTGTTCCTGCTGACCCTCTCCATCGCCTCCGGCCTCTTCTTCCTAGAAGACATGTTCGCCCAAGGCAAATCCCACAAAGCGATCCTCTCGATCCTGGCCTGGTGCGTCTACATGCTGCTGCTGTGGGGTCATCACACCCGTGGCTGGCGCGGGCGCAAGGTCATCACCTTGAGCCTGATCGGCAGCTTCATCCTGACCCTGGCCTATTTCGGCAGCCGCTTCGTCAAAGAAGTCCTGCTGAGCTGATACCCACCCCCCTTTACTCATCCACCCCCCACAGGAGCCCTTCTTGGACAGCATATCAACGAGCACATTATTGATTGTTCTCGTTATTTTGATCCTCTTATCTGCTTTTTTCTCAAGTTCTGAAACCGGCATGATGTCGCTCAACCGCTACAAACTGCGGCATCTGGCTCAAACCAAGCACAAGGCTGCCCGTCGGGTAGAGAAGCTGCTGTCCCGCCCGGATCGCCTGCTGGGTCTGATCCTGATCGGCAACAACCTGGTCAACATCCTCGCCTCGGCCATCGCCACCATCGTCTGCATCAGACTGTTTGGCGCCTTCGGGGTAGCCATTGCCACCTTCGGCCTGACCCTGATAGTGCTGGTGTTTGGCGAGGTGACCCCCAAGACACTGGCGGCCATGTACCCGGAGAAGATCGCCTATCCCGCCTCCTGGGTCCTCAAGGGGCTGATGGTGCCACTCTACCCCTTTGTCTGGCTTATCAATGGCATCACCAGTGGCCTGCTCAAGCTGCTTCGGCTCCATCCCAGCAAGGATGACGCCCTCAACACCGAGGAGCTGCGCACCATAGTCAACGAGGCGGGCAGCCTGATCCCCCAGCGCCATCAGGAGATGCTGCTCAGCATTCTGGATCTGGACAAGATGACGGTGGAGCACATCATGGTGCCGCGCAGCGATATCTATGCCATCGACATCAACGATGACTGGAAGACCATACTGCGTCAGCTGGCCCACTGTGCCCACACCAAGATCCTGCTCTACCGCGACAACATCGACGATGTGGTGGGCTTCCTGCACGCCCGCGATGCACTGCGGCTGATGGCCAGGGATCAGTTCAACAAGTCGAGCCTGCTGCGGGAAGTGGACGAGATCTACTTCATCCCGGAAGGCACGCCGCTCAACGTACAACTGGCCAAATTCCAGCGCAACAAGGAGCGGATCGGCCTCATAGTGGATGAGTACGGGGATATTCAGGGGTTGATCACCCTGGATGACATACTGGAAGAAATAGTCGGCGACTTCACCACCTCCATGACACCGGCGCCCAGCGACGAGATCCACCCCCAGCCGGATGGCTCGTTTCTGGTGGAAGGCTCGGCCAGCATTCGTGAGCTGAACAAAGAGATGAGCTGGCGACTGCCCATCGACGGGCCCAGAACCCTGAACGGTGTCATCCTGGAATATCTGGAGGAGATCCCCCAGCCCAACATCAGCCTGCGGCTCGCCGGTTATCCCATCGAGATCCTAGAAGTGGAGAACAACATGGTCAAGATGGCGCGGATCATGCCGGACTTATACCGTAACGAGTCGAGGTTCGAAGATTGAAAAAAGGCTGCCGATGGCAGCCTTTTTATCTCACTCGCTCTCCTCATCCGGCTCCAGCACCAGGGTCGGGATCACGTCACCGAACACCTTCTGCAACTCCTCGCGATTGGCAAGCAGATCTTGCAGCGTGTAGCTGTCCATCACCGCCAAAAAGGCATTCATCGCCCCCTTCAGTGCATTCTTCAGCAAGCAGACAGAGACGATGTGGCAGACGGGTGAGTTGCAGTCGATGCCATCCAGATTGCCCTCCAACGCCCGGATCACCTGACCGATATTAACTGTCTCCGGCGCGCAGGCCATGCGGATCCCGCCATTCTTGCCGCGCTGGGATTGTAGATAGCCCAGCTTCACCAGTTGATTCACCACCTTGACCATATGGTTGCGGGAGACGCCATACAAGGCGGAGACCTTGGCCACGCTCGACAATTCACCCTGTGGCAAGGTCGCCAGATAGAGCAGAGCTCTCAATCCAAAATCGGTATAGCTAGTTAGTCTCATAGTGCCTGTGTCGCATAACGCGAAAAATTGATTATTGATTCATATCAAATAAACATCTAGGATGCAGCTTATTAAGTGACATTTTAGATGTTCAATTAGTAAGGACCTCCTATGTTAGACCAAGCCACCATCGCCGTCATCAAAAGCACCATCCCGTTGCTCGAATCGGCGGGGCCAGCCCTCACCCAGCACTTCTACCAACGCATGTTCAGCCACAACCCTGAGCTGAAAGATATTTTCAACCTGGCGCACCAGCGCAGCGGCGGTCAACCGCTGGCGCTGTTCAACGCGGTGGCGGCTTACGCCAGGAATATCGACAACCTGGGAGCCCTGGCCGGAGCGGTAGAACGCATCGCCCACAAGCACACGGGTTTCCTGATCCAACCGGAACAATATCACATTGTAGGTAGTCATCTCTTGGCCACGCTCAAAGAATTAGGCGGAAGTGCGGTCACCGAGAAGGTGCTGGATGCCTGGGGCAAGGCTTACGGTGTGCTGGCCAGTATCTTCATCGGCCGGGAGAGCGAGATCTATCAGGAGAAGGCGAGCGAGATCGGTGGCTGGCAAGGTCCTCGCGCCTTCATCATCAAGGAGAAACGGGTCGAGAGCACACTCATCACCTCTTTCGTGCTGGCGCCCGTCGACGGCAAACCCGTACTGCATTTCAAACCGGGCCAGTACCTCAGCATCAAGCTGGCCCACCCAGAGCTCGAATATCAGGAGATCCGCCAATACTCCCTCTCTGATGCGCCGAACGGTCGCGATTACCGCATCAGCGTCAAGCGCGAGCCGCAGGGTCAGGTTTCCAACCTGCTGCACGACCATCTGCATACTGGCGATCAGGTAGATCTGATGCCGCCGACCGGCGACTTCTTCCTGCAGGCCAATGCCACCACCCCCGTGGTGCTGCTCTCCGCCGGTGTGGGCCTCACCCCCATGCTGAGCATGCTCAACCAGCTGCTGGCCACAGGCCATGCTGCCGACATCTGCTGGCTGCACGCCTGTGAACAGGGTTCCTTGCACGCCTTCAAGGAGGATATCCAGCGCAAGCACGAACAACACGACTTGCTACAGAGCCGGGTCTGGTATCGGGAGCCGGGGGCTCTGGATGAGCAAGGGAAGGACTACGACTTCCACGGCACCATGAACGTGAGTCAGGTGGCCGAGTTGCTGGCGCCGCAGGCCCACTACTATTTCTGTGGTCCGCTTGGCTTCATGCAGGCGATCAAGGCGCAGTTGAACGCGATGGGCATTCCAGCCGATCAGCTGCACTACGAAGTTTTTGGCCCCCATCAGGATCTTTAAACGGGGCGGCCACGTATAAAGCAAGGAGGATCCAGCCTGTCACGGCACGGCGGCTGGCACCTCCCGACCCACGGATGCAGATCCGTGGGTCGTTTTTTTGGTCAGTGCATCGCCTTGGCTCGGGCGATGGCGTTGGCCGGCATCCGGTTGCCCAGCCGACTCAGCAGAGTGGCCGCCCTCTGGTGCTGGGCCTTGTCACCAATGACGGTGCTGTGCAGCCAGTGATAGGCCTCTTCATAATCCAGCGGGCTGCCCATCCCCTGCAGCAGCATCTCGACCCACTCGACCTGTGCCCGTTGAAACCCCAGTCTGGCGGCTTCACGCATCAGGGTCTCGGCCCTGACCAGATCTTTCTGCACCAAGATGCCCTTCCAGTAGTAGCGGCCCAGCTGTTCCAGCGCCGGTGCCAGCCCCTGATTGGCCGCGTCCCACATGAATTTGACCCCAAGCTCGGCATTGGGCTTGATGCACACCCCCCAGGCCAACATGTCGCCCCACAGGAACTGATAGGCAGGCACCTTCATCACCTCGGCCCGCACCTCTATATCCTGAGTAAGCTGGCACCTGTCCTGCTTCACCTGTTGCAAGTGACGCCCCTGTGCAATCCAGTTGAGCAACTCATCCTGGCGGTAGAGGGGGACTGCCTGCAAATTGCGGCTGTCGATACCCAGACCGCCGCCACCCGATGGGGTGCTGGTCATGGGTCGGCTGGTCGGAGAGAGTCCGCTCTCCACTGTGGCTGCGGGGGATGAGGTCGCGGGTGCAGATTCAGTCACAACGGCAGCGGGCTCCGCTGCTGGTGTCGACTCGGACGCCACAGGTAATGGTGCGGCAGCGGGGACTGCGTCAGATCCAGCAGGCTGGGCGGCGGCAGACACTGCGGGCGGGGCTGCAACCGCTGGCGACTCGGCGGCAGACACTGCGGGCGGAGCTGCAACCGCTGGCGACTCGGCGGCAGACACTGCGGGCGGAGCTGCAACCGCTGGCGACTCGGCGGCAGACACTGCGGGCAGGGATGCTATCGCTTGCTCAGCCGCTGACACCACGCGGCTCGGTGTGGATGCGGCGGCGGATGCCTTAGGCTCCGCGCCCTGTACCTGGGTGGTCAGCAAACAGACAAGGCCGACAAGGGTAAGTGGTTTCATCATAAGGTTCTCCTGCTGCTCTCTGTTATCGGCAGCCGGCCCCATCCCCTTAGCCCGTCGCCATCTGCAGCTGTCACCCATAACAAAGGGGAGCCGAAGCTCCCCTTGTTTGTCAGCCATACGGCTTACTTGACGAAGTCGACACCCAGCTGGATATCGGCTTTCAGGGTGGCTAGCATGCCATCCATCGCCGCTTGCTCGAAGGCACTCAGCTTGCCGTAGTCCAGCACGGTTTCGACGCCGTTCTTGCCCAGCAGTATGGGTTGCGCGAAGAAGGCGGCGTGCTTGCCATCCCCTTCGACATAAGCACACTCGATGATATTGGCTTCGCCCTGCAGGCCCTTGATGAGAGACAGACCGAAACGGCAGGCCGCCTGGCCCATGGAGAGGGTGGCAGATCCGCCACCGGCCTTGGCTTCCACCACTTCGGTACCGGCGTTCTGGATACGCTTGGTCATGGCAGCCACTTCCTCGGCAGAGAAGCTGGCCCCTTCGATCTGGGACAACAGCGGCAGAATGGTCACGCCACTGTGGCCACCGATCACGTTGACACGCACCTTGTCGACGTTCAGACCCTTGGCCTCGGCCACGAAGGTCTCGGCACGGATCACGTCCAGGGTGGTGACACCGAACAGGCGGCGCTTGTCATAAACACCGGCTTTCTTCAGCACTTCAGCGGCGATGGCGACCGTGGTGTTGACCGGGTTGGTGATGATGCCGATCAGCGCTTTCGGGCAGGTAGCGGCACATTTTTCCACCAAATTCTTGACGATACCGGCATTGATATTGAACAGATCGGAACGATCCATGCCGGGCTTGCGCGCCACACCGGCGGAGATCAGCACCACATCGGCGCCGACCAGAGCCGGGCTCGGATCTTCACCGCAGAAACCTTTTACTTTCACGTCAGTCGGGATATGGCTCAGATCGACCGCCACGCCCGGAGTTACCGGGGCAATGTCATACAGGCTCAACTCGGAGCCAGCAGGAAGGCGATTTTTCAACAGCAGAGCGAGGGCTTGGCCTATGCCACCGGCGGCACCCAGAACGGCAACTTTCATGATCAACTCCATGTTTAAGCGTAGGTTTAAGGTTGTTTCTTGTTGTGGGCCCAACATTAATGGATCCCCCCCTAAAAAACAATCTGATAACAGTTGTAATCACGGGTTCTGTGAGCCAAGAAACAGGCGGCGAATAAAAATGGGGGAAAATGCAGAAAATCAGAGGGAAAGCACAGATTTCCTGCACTTCCCCCGACCATAAATAGGTAGATATACCGAACTCAGGCCTGGAATGCCAGGGCTCGCCGTTCACACCAGCGGAACCCAATTGTTAACAATCCGTTCATGGTCAGATAGAGGGCACCGGCCACAGTGAACACCGCCAGGGTGTCATAAGTCTGGGCGTTGAGACGCTGGGCCAGACCCATCACATCCATGATGGTAATGGTGCTGGCGAGCGAACTCCCCTTGAGCACCAGGATCACCTCGTTGGAATAGGCAGGTACCAGCCGCCGGGCGGCGTGGCGTACCTTCATCCACAAGGTCTGCCCGGCCGAGAAACCGAGCGCGCGGCACGCCTCCACCTCGCCGGATGGAATGGCATCCAGTGCCCCCTTGAACAGCCGGGTAGAGTAAGCCGCCGTGTTAAAGCCAAGGGCCAACACAGCGCAGAACCAGGGCTGCTTGAGCAGCGGCCAGAGCGGCCCGGACTTGAGCCACTCGAACTGGCCCGGCCCGTAGTAGATGAGGAAAATCTGGATGAGCAGCGGCGTGCCGGTGAAGATCAGCACCCACAGCTGTACCAGCTGGGTCGCCACCGGAATGCGCAACTCCAGCACCCAGGTCATCAGGAGCGCTAGCGCAATCCCCAGCAGCAGACTGAGCAGAGTCAGCTCCAGCGTAGTAACCAAACCGCCCAGCAGGGTGATGAAATACTCTTGCATCAGTTAGCCTCCGTAGCGGCGGGTGTAGCGGGCAGCCAGACTCAAGCCATATTCACTCACCAGACTGATCGCCAGATAGATGAGGGCAGCAGCGGCATACCAGGTGAACGGCTCATAGGTGCTGGCCGAGGCCATCTGCGCCTGACGCATCATCTCGTTCACCCCGATAAGGGAGACCAGCGCCGTATCCTTGAGCAGCACCAGCCACTGATTGCCAAGGCCCGGCAGGGCGTGACGCCACGCCTGTGGCAGCACGATGCGAAAGAAGATGTGACTCTTGCCAAAGCCGAGCGCCAGCGCCGCCAGCCGTTGCCCGGCAGGCACGGCATTGAGCGCCGCCCGCAGGGTCTGGGTCGCATAGCTGGCAAACAACAGGGAGAGCGCCAGCACACCGCAGGCGAACGGGCTGAACTCCACGTACTCACCCGTGATGAGGAACAGCAGCTGCGTCGAGCCGAAGTAGATGAACAGCACCACCAGCAGCTCGGGCAGGCCACGGATCAGCGTGGTGAGTGTGGCCACGGGCCACACTAGCGCACGCTGCTTGCTGAGCTCGGCGGCACTGAACGCCAGTGCCAATACCATGCCCCCGACCAGTGATGCCAAAGCCAGCCCGAGGGTCATCCAGGCTGCATCCAACAACAGGCTCAACATGGCTTACTGCGCGAAGTATTTGTCGAAGATTTGCTGATAGGTGCCGTTGGCCTTGATCTCGGCCAGCCCCTTGTTCAGCTGAGTCAGCAACTCCTGATTGCCCTTGGCGACCGCGATGCCAAAGCCGGTACCGAAGTACTTGGCATCGGTCACCGGCGTACCCACCACGGCATACTCCTTGTGCTGCTTGAGCCAGTCGGCTGCGACGGCGGTATCCGCAAAGACGCCGTCGGTACGGCCGTTCATCATATCGAGGAAGGCGCTCTGGTAGCTGGCATAAGGCACGGTCAGCAGACCCTTGCTCACCCAGTTATCCACCAGATAGGACTGGTGAGAGGTGCCGTTCTGCACGCCAACAGTCTTGTCCACCAGCTCTTCCGGTCCCTTGAAAGCGCCCTTCTTGGCCACAAAGACGGCGGAGTTCTCGTAATAGATGTCGGAGAAGTCGACCTGGGCAGAGCGCTCCGGGGTCACGTCCATGGCGGCGATAGCGGCATCATAGCGACGGAATTTGAGGCTGGGGATCAGGCTGTCAAAGGCCTGGTTGTGGAAGCTGCATTCCAGCTTGGCCTGGGCGCAGATCGCGCGGGCCAGATCGATGTCAAAACCCTGGAACTCGTTCTTGTCATCCAGGTATTCGAACGGAGCATAAGTTGCCTCGGTGGCGAACTTGATCTCCTTGGCCAGCACAGAGGTGCTCAACAGGCCCATGGCAGCAACCAGCAATAGACTTTTTTTCATGACAGCTTCCTTATCGATTTGAATATCAATGCATCAAGAACTCGGCAAACCGGCTGGTTTGCGGAGAGTTGAAAATGGCGGCGGAGCCGGATTCGATGATCCGTCCCTTCTCCAGATAGATCACCTGACTGGCCACCTTGCGGGCGAACTCCACCTCGTGGGTCACCACGACCTGGGTGATGCCGGTCTGGCCCAGATTGCGGATGATCTCCGCCACCTCTTTGGTGATCTCGGGATCGAGGGCCGCCGTCGGCTCGTCAAACAGCAGCACCTGCGGATCCATCATCAGGGTACGGGCGATGGCCACCCGCTGCTGCTGACCGCCGGACAGCCGGGCAGGCCAGGCATCGCGCTTATCCGCCAGTTGCAGCTGGGTCAGCAGATAGGCGCCCTTCTCGATGGCAGCCGCCTTGCTCATGCCGAGCAACTTGACAGGGGCCTCGATCAGGTTCTCCATCACTGTCAGATGTGGCCACAGATTGTACTGCTGGAACACCATGCCCACCTTGCGGCGCAGCGCCTGTGTCTGACGGTTGAATTCGGCGGCAGAGAGGCTGGACGGGAAAGAAAATTCACTTTCACCTATGCGCAATACACCGGCATCCGGCGTATCCAGCAGGTTCATCATGCGCAGCAGCGAACTCTTGCCGGCACCGCTTGGGCCCAGCAGCACCAAGGTTTCACCGGGAGCAGTCCGAAAGCTGACATCTTGCAGTACCGGCACCTTGTGCCAGGATTTTTCGATACCGATTAATTCAATACCCATACAGCCCAATTGAATAAGTTTTCAAAATTTCGTCCCGATTTTAGCCCCAAGATGGGTGGATGCAAGCTAATTTTGAATCAATATGCAGAACAAGCGCCGCTTCCTTGCAAAATTAGGCACATGAATGCAAAATGGACTCGCTGTTCATATCTGCCGCCTGAGCGTGACAGGCCGCCATACCTCCTCATTCGTGAGTCCAAGATGAAGCATAACGACAAGCAAGAAAAACTGGCCAAGGCCTTTAAAGCCTTGCTGAAAGAAGAACGATTTGGCTCCCAGGCAGAGATAGTGACTGCCCTGCAAGAGATGGGCTTCGAGAACATCAACCAGTCCAAGGTATCACGCATGCTGAGCCGCTTCGGCGCCGTTCGCACCCGCAATGCCAAGATGGAGATGGTCTACTGCCTGCCGGTGGAACTGGGCGTGCCCACCACCTCCAGCCCGCTCAAAAACCTGGTACTGGACGTCGACCACAACGGCGCCCTGGTGGTGATCCACACCAGCCCGGGTGCAGCCCAGCTCATCGCTCGCCTGCTCGACTCCCTCGGCAAGGCGGAAGGGATCCTCGGCACCATCGCCGGTGATGACACCATCTTCATCACCCCGACCAGCGACACCGACATCGAAGAGCTCTACCTCTCCGCCCTCGAGCTGTTCGAACAGACCCCTTAATCAGGCTCGTCCGTCCCGCTGTGGTGACGCCCCCTGAACGATAAATCCCGGCCAAGGCCGGGATTTTTGTTGGTGACGTCACCGCGCTTATTTGCCCCTGGAAACCAGATAATCCTCGGAAGGCGCAAAGAAGGCGGCCCCGGTCACGGCCCTGGTGAAACGCAGCAGATGGTCGAAGTGACTGCCCTCCCCCTTGTACATGCTGGCCAGCATGGCGTTGAAGTGCAGCGGCGTGCTGCAGCAGGAGATGAAGTAGAGCCCCTGCTCGGTCATGGTGCCCCAGGGCATGCTCTGGCGCAGTATCTCCATGGACTCACCCTTGGGGGTCTTGAGATTGACTCGCTTGATGTGGGCGGTCAGCGGCTTGTCGGCCGACTCATACTCTATGTTGTCGGCCTTGGTGCGACCTATGATGTCTTCCTGCTCCTTCAGAGCCAGCGCCTCCCAGTCGCTCATGGCATGCACCCAGCGCTGGACGTGGATATAGGAACCACCGGCAAATTCGCCGCCGCCCAGCAGCGCCACGTCGGCCCTGTGCTCATCCTGCGGGTTTTCGGTGCCATCGACGAAGCCGGTCAGGTCCCGGCAATCCAGATTGCGAAAACCGCGCACCTCTTCGGCCAGTACCACCAGCCCCGCCAGCAAAGCCATCACGCGCTGACCGGCGTGGTGCAGCACATCCACCCGATCGGCGCGCAACTGCACGAAGAGATCAAACGGGGTATTCGGCGCCTGCTGACCGTTGGCAGATTGCGCCATGAAGCCACGGAACTGGGGCGGACGGGCGGCAGGGTAGAGACCATCCCAGGCATCGGCACCGACGGCGACCAGACCGCTGAAACCGGCATCGGGAAAATCGGCGGCAACCGCCGCCCACAGGGCGGGCAAGCTGGCCAGACGGGCCACCAGTTCGGCGCCGTCGCCGGTGCGATTGAACATCAGATAGAGGGCGTGCAGATTCGGCTCTGCACAGATCCCGGCTTGGGCTTTCATATCTCTCTCCCCTGAACAGGCATTAGCGATGTTGGCATTGCGTTGCGCGATTATAAACCAGAGTGAATCCAGTTCCTTGATTTCACAACGATATCAGCTCTGTCACGGCAATGGATCAAACAGCACGAGCGCATGCGGGGCAAGGTTGACCCGTGCCCGCATCCCGCCAAGCGGCTCGCCAATGCTGGCCTCGAGCCGCTGGCCGCCACACTCGAACAACACCCGGCAGTGATGACCGAGAAACTGCTGCTCCAGCACCACCAGCTCACCGCCGTCGACAGCCTCCAGCAACAGTTGCTGGGGTCTGAGCATCAATTGCAGCAACTCGCCCACGGCGCGGCCGTGAGGCTCGGTGCCGCACACCACCCCCAGCGACGTCTGCACGCAGTGGCTGTCTACCACCTCGGCGGCCAGGTAGTTGACCCCGCCAAGAAACTCCGCCACGAAGCGGTTCTGCGGGCGGCGATAGAGCTGCTCCGGCTGACCCACCTGCTCTATATGACCGGCACGGAACAGCGCCAGCCGGTCGGCGAAGGCGAACGCCTCCTCCTTGCTGTGACTGACGAAGATGGCGCCAATCCCCTGCTGCTTGAGCAGGGCGCGGATCTCGAGAATGAGCTTCATCCGCACCTGGGTATCTATGTTGGAGAAGGGTTCGTCCAACAGCATCAGCCTGGGCTTGCACACCAGAGCGCGGGCGATGGCGACCCTCTGCTGCTGACCGCCGGAGAGTTCATGCGGATAACGCGCACCCAGCCCCTGCAGATTGACCAGCGTCAGCGCCTCATCCACCTGCTGCTGGCGAATGCGGCGATCGAGTCGGGTCAGGCCGAAGCCGACGTTCTCGGCCACCGTCAGGTGGGGAAAGAGGGCGTAATCCTGAAATATCATGCCAATGTTACGCGCCTCTGGGGGTTCGCTGGCATCCGGCCCGTCGAGCAGGGTATCGCCGAGGCGAATAGTGCCCTCTGCCAGCGGCAGCAGACCGGCGATGGCCTTGAGCAGTGTGGTCTTGCCACAACCGCTAGCGCCCAGCAGACAGACGATCTCGTTGTCGGCCACTATCAGCGAGAGCTGTTCCAGCACATTGCGGCCGTTGTAACGGCAACTGACATTTTCAACCTGCAAGCAAGACACGGCTGACTTCCTCATATTCTTTTGGTTCAGACCGACCTGCGGCCGGACAACATTGCAGAGATTCATCTGCCCGATCAGTGGCCCGGACTATCCAGACTGCGGTTGACCCAGATGAGCGGCAGCAAGCCCACCAACACGATGACGATGGCGCCGAGCGCCCCCCGCTCCAGCATCTCGTCCGACACGAATTGATAGACGTGGGTCGCCAGGGTGTCGAAGTTGAAGGGCCGCAGCAGCAGGGCGGCGGGCAGCTCCTTCATCGATTCGATGAACACCAGCATGGCGCCGGCAAACAGGCCTCGCCGTACCAGCGGTAGATGAACCCGGCGCAGCATGCCGCCATCCCCTTGCCCCAGGGAACGAGCCGCCATGTCGAGGCTGGGGGAGATCTTGCCCATGCTGGTCTCCACCGAGCCGATGGCGATGGCCACGAAGCGGACCAGATAGCCGAACACGATGGCGGTGATGGTGCCGGTCAACAGCAGGCCGGGGCCCTGGCGGCCAAGCCACTCGGCCAGATCATTGATGGCAAAATCGAGGGCCGTCAGCGGCACCAGCACGCCGATGGCCAGCACGGTACCCGGCATGGCGTACCCCATGGCAGAGATGCGCAGGGGCAGCAGACTCTTGAGCCCGCCATCGAGGCGACGGAAGAAACCGAGCAGCAGGGCGATGCCCATGGCAAGCAGGGCGGTCAGCGTCGAGATGAGCAGACTGTTGCCGGCGAAGCGAACAAACTCCGGCGTCCAGGAGAGTTCGAAATAGCGCACCCCGTAATCGAGCAGGATGACGAATGGCAGACCGAAACCGGCCAGCACCAATCCCCAGCACCAGAGCCCGGCCGCTGCGCGACTCACCCCCTTGAGCGGGTAGCGTAGCGGCTGCTCATGGCCCATGGATTTCTGGAACACCTGCTGCCGACGGCGAGAGCGGCGCTCCAACGCGATCAAGAGCACCACCGCCAGCAGCATCAGGCAGGAGAGTTTGGCGGCAGTGGCCAGGCTGCCGTAGCCGAGCCAGGTATCGTAGACCGCCGTGGTCAGGGTATTGATGGCAAAGAAGTGGACGGTAGCAAAGTCGGCCAGGGTCTCCATCGCCACCAGCGACACGGCCACCATGATGGCGGGGCGCGCCAGCGGCAGGCTGAGGCGACGAAAGCTCTGCCAGGGCGTACAACCAAGCAGACGGCTGGAGTGGATCAGGCTGACCGACTGCTCCAGAAAGGAGGCGCGGGCCAGCAGATAAACGTAGGGGAACAGCACCAGCGCCAGCACCCAAGCGGCGCCGCCCAGGGAGCGAATGGCCGGAAACCAGTAATCGGCCGGACTGTTCCAGCCAAAGAGTGCGCGCAATCCGGCCTGTAGCGGGCCAGAGTAGTCAAGCAGGTCTGTGTAGACGTAGGCCACTATGTAGGAGGGCATGGCCATGGGCAACATCAGCGCCCACTGCAGTGCTCGGCGCCCCGGCACCTGACACATGGCGACCAGCCAGGCGGTGGGTACGCCAAACAGCAGGCTGAGCAGCACAACACCCGCCACCAGCGCCAGCGTATTGGCCAGATAATCGAGCAGCACCGTATCGACGAGGTGACGAAACAGGTCTCCATCTGCCGAGAAGGCAGAGAAGATCAGGGCGAGCACCGGCAAACCCAGCAGCAGGGCGGTGGCCCAGCTGCCGGCAATCCATCCACAATTTTTCATGAGACCACAGAAGTTGATGGGGCCCTTGGCCCCATCTGATTACAAGTCGAATTTCACTTCATCCAGCAGCTGCAAGGCGTCCTTGCGGTGCTTGGCATAATCGCTGACCGGTAGCGCGTCAGACTTGAAACTGCCCCAGGCCTTGACCATGGCGGACGGCTCGACCCCGGCCTTGACCGGATACTCGGCATTCACGTCCGCATACATGTGCTGGGCCGTGTCGCCAGCCAGAAACTCCATCAGCTTGCGCGCTTCATCTTTGTTCTTGGCGTGCTTGGTCATGGCCACGCCGCTCACGTTGACGTGAGCGCCACGGTCAGCCTGGTTCGGGAAGTTGATATAGACCGCATCGGCCCAGGACTTCTGCGCCGGATCTTTCAGCATGGCGCCCAGGTAGTAGCTGTTGCCGAGCGACAGGTCACAGATGCCATCTTTGATCGCCTTGACCTGATCCCGGTCGTTGCCCTGCGGCTTGCGCGCCAGGTTGGCCTTGACCGCTTCCAGCCAGGTTTTGGTCTCGGCCATGCCGTGATGGGCGATCATGGAAGAAACCAGCGCCACATTGTACTCGTGCTTGCCGCTGCGGGTACAAATTTTCCCTTTGAATTCAGGCTTGGCCAGATCTTCGTAGCTGATGGTGTCCAGCTTGCCGAGGCGATCCTTGCTCGAATAGATGGCACGCACCCGGGTGGTCAGGGCGAACCAGCGGTTCTCCGGGTCACGATAGATAGCGGGAATATTCTCCTGCAGGATCTTGCTGTCTACCGGCTGCACCAACCCCTTGTCCACCAGATCGGTCAGCCGACTGATATCAACAGTCAGCATGAGATCGGCCGGGGAAAGCTTGCCTTCCCGCTCCAGACGCTCGTTCAGCCCCTCTTTGGCGAACACCACGTTGACCTTGATGCCCGACTCCTTCTCGAACTGCTGGATGATGGGCTTGATCAGCTCATCCTGCCGGTTGGAGTAGACATTCACTTCCCCTGCCGCCAACGCTCCCTGAGCAGCCAGGGTCGAGAAAGCCAGTGCCAACATCTTCATTTTCATCATCCATTCCTTGAGTTGCTATATCGAGTGATAACCATTGCTGTTTGTATTTTGCATTGGCCTCGACAGCGGGATCAAGAAAACATCGAGTGCGGGATCACATATTTAAACGCCTTGCAAACAAAAGGGCCGGATAGAATCCTATCCAGCCCCACCATGGGGTCCATCCGCGACTTCACATCGGCAATCTGTCCGGTCTGGCCAATCCGCAACAGAGTCCCCTTGCTCAAACCAGCATCACGCGCGAGAGTTCAGAGCGCCTCATCGTCGCTCTCGCCGGTACGAATGCGCACCGCCTGTAGCAAGTCGTAGACGAAGATCTTACCGTCACCGATCTTGCCGGTGTAGGCCGCCTTGCAGATCGCCTCTATCACCCCTTCGACGTTGTCATCGACCGTCGCTATTTCCAGCTTTACCTTGGGTAAGAAGTCGACCTGGTACTCGGCTCCCCGGTATAATTCGGTGTGCCCCTTCTGACGACCAAACCCTTTGACCTCGGACACGGTCAGGCCCTCGATCCCCAGGTTGGCGACCGCTTCGCGCACATCGTCCAACTTGAACGGTTTGATAATCGCAGTAATCAGCTTCATCTGGTTGCTCCCAATCCATGGTATGTCATGAATTGGGAGTCAATTCTCGTGCCAAGTCTTTTTATTGTTAAATTTCAAAAGGATAGTTTTTTATTCTGGGATAGGCACCCCACAATATCACCCAGGGAGCGCATCTCGCCCCATAATGAGGCACCAAGCTGAACCAGCCTCTCCCGATGCACCAAACAAGAGCACAGCAGTATGTTAGTCATCTCCAACAGCGTGACCCTGCCCTGGCATGAGCTGCAGTTTCAAGCCATGCGAGCTCAGGGCGCCGGCGGCCAGCACGTCAACAAGACCGACTCCGCCGTCTGGTTGCGCTTCGATTACCGCAGTTCCCCCAGCCTGCCGGATCTCTACAAGGAGGGACTCGACAAGCTGAGCGACAGCCGGGTACACGACGGTTTTATCCAGATCCGCGTCGAGACCCATCGCAGCCAGGACATGAACCGCAAGGAGGCCATGAGCCGCCTGGTGGAGCTGCTTAAAAAAGCCGCCTGGCGTCCCAAGGCCCGTCATGCCACCAAGCCGACCCGCAGCTCCCAGCGCAAGCGAGTCGACGCCAAGAAGCGCAAGGGCGACATCAAGTCGGCCCGCGGCAAACCCGTGCTGGAGTAATGCTGCCAGCCTTACGACTTGCCCACGCCAAGGATGAGAGAAGATGAGATACAGTTTTTGCGACAGCGCCCACGGTCCCCTGCTCATCGCCATCGATCGGGATGGCCTGCGCCACGTGGAGTTCATGCAGGGTGAACGCCCCATCATGCCAGCCCCGCAGTGGCGCCAGGATGATCTGGCGCTGGCGCCCTACGTCGAGCAGTTTGCCGCCTATTTCGCTGGCCACCTGCAGCGCTTCGATCTGCCGCTCGCCGCCAAGGGAACCCCCTTCCAGCAATCGGTATGGCGCGCCCTGTGCGACATTCCCTACGGCGAGACCGTCAGCTATCTCGAAATAGCCCAGTCCATCGGCAATCACAAGGCGGTACGCGCAGTGGGGGCCGCCAATGGCCGCAATCCCCTCAGCATCATAGTGCCCTGTCACAGGGTGATTGGGCGCAGCGGCCAGCTGACCGGTTATGCCGGCGGCATACCCATCAAACGCTGGTTGCTGGCCCTGGAACAACAGAACGGCCATTCACGCAGGCTGACCCCTGATGGGATGACAGCGGCATCCCTGTAAAACACTGGTTGCTGGCTCTGCAACAACAGAACATCAACTCATTCAGGCTGACCCCTGATGGGATGGCAGCGGCATCCCTGTAAAACGCTGGTTACTGGCTCTGGAACAATAGAACGGCCATGCATGCAGGCTGACCCCTGATGGGATGACAGCGGCATCCCTGTAAAACACTGGTTGCTGGCTCTGCAACAACAAAACGCCCACTCATTCAGGCTGACCCCTGATGGGATGGCAGCGGCACTCCAATAACACACAGGCTTCAGGCACTGGATTGGTCCCGTTTCGCGTTTAACAAAATGAACACAGCATGAAGAATCGCCTCAGAAGGGCTTCAGACAGCGTCAGGCATCATGGCTTCACACTTGGATGGCATGGCTCATCCCTCATTCAAGTGGCACCCATGTGACGCTTCCAATCTGTTTTTTCCCCGCGCCTCCTCTGAGGCGCTTTTTTTTTGCCCGAACGCGGCCAACAAAAAAGCCCGCCGAAGCGGGCTCTGACCGTAAGGTGCTAGCGTCGAGGTTAATCAGAGAGCGAGGAACAGCCCCGCCAGCGAGGCACTCATCAGGTTTGCCAGCACACCTGCCAATATGGCGCGCATGCCATAACGGGCGATGAAGGATTTGCGCTCCGGCACCATGGCGCCCAGACCACCGATCAGGATCGCCATGGAGGAGATGTTGGCGAAACCGCACAGGGCGAAGGTAACGATGGCCCTGCTCGATTCGTTCAGAGTCTGATCCTGCACCAGGGCGATGAAGGCGACGAATTCGTTGATGACTATCTTGGTCCCGATCAGGGCACCGGCCGCCTGGGCCTGATCCCAGGGCACGCCTATCAGCCAGGAGACGGGGGCAAACAGCCAGCCCAGGATGATCTGGAAGCTCAGATCCAGCCCCACCAGACCGCCAGCCCAACCCAGCAGGCCGTTGAGCATAGCAATCACCCCGACGAAGGCCAACAGGGTCGCACCGACCGCGACCGCGATGTTGAGGCCAGCCATGGCACCATCGGCCGCCGCTTCGATGACATTGGTCGCACGCGGGATCTCCACGTCCTGATGGTGATCCACCTCGCCGATTCCGGGCGGTACCAGGATCTTGGCCATGGCCAGACCGGCGGGCGCCGACATGAAGGCCGCCGCGATCAGGTACTTGAGCTCGACCCCGATACTGGCGTAGCCCACCAGGGTGCCGCCAGCCACGGAGGCGAGACCGCAGCTCATCACGGCGAAGAACTGGGAGTCAGACATCTTGGAGAGGTAGGGTTTAACCACCAACGGCGCTTCCACCATGCCGACGAAGATGTTGGCGGTGGCGGAGAGGCTCTCGGCGCGGCCAGTGCCCAGTAGCTTCTGCAGACCGCCGCCCAGCAGGGCGATGACCCGCGGCATCAAGCCTATGTGATAGAGGATGGCGATCACCGCCGAGAAGAAGATGATGACCGGCAACACGTTGAACGCAAAGATGAAGCCCAGCTTGAACTTGGCCAGGTCCCCGAACAGGAAGGCGATCCCCTCCTGGCCGTAACCTATCACGCTACTGACGCTCTCGCTGACCCCGTTCAACACATGCTGACCGGCAGGCAGCCAGAGCACCAGACCGGCAAAGAGGACTTGCAGGCAGAGGGCAAGGCCGACTGTTCGCAGTAGGATACGACGACGATTATCAGAGCAGATCACGGCCAGCGCCAGGATACTCAGTATGCCGAGCAGGGCTATCATAGGGACTCCATCAGGTGGGGCAAAAGATGGGCGCGGATTCTGCGCTCCACGCTCAGCCACTGCAAGCCCGCTTGGTTACAGCCCTGTTAGCAAAAACGTTTGCACGATACCGGTTGAGCCAACCCGCTGATTTGGTTCAATTTTGGTATCACACGAAAGCCGGCGTTCTTATATGGAAACGATCATTCCTCTATGCCAGACAATTTGCCGCCGAGCCAGGGGGCGAGTCGCTGCTCCCAATAGGGATTGGGACCGAAGCTCTCCTTGAGGAAATCGATGAACAGCCGGATTTTGGGATCCAGATGTTCGCGCCTGGCGTAGACGGCGTGCACCGCCATCTTCTGGTTCGGCCGCCACTGGGGTAGCAGGGGGATCAACTGACCGGATTGCAACTCCTGGTCCAGCAAGTAATTGGCGACATAGGCGATACCGAGTCCGGCCAGGGCGGCATCCCGCACCGCCTCCGCCAGATCCACCCGGTAGTTGCCGGCCACCTGCACCGTCTGGCGCTCCTTGCCCTGGCGAAACGACCACTCGTGGTAGCGCCGCTCCCGACTCTGGTAGGTGATGCAGTTGTGCTGGGCCAGCTCCTTGGGGTGCAGCGGGGTACCGTGGCTCAGCAGATAGTCCGGCGAGGCCACCAGCACGAAGTGGATATCCGCCAGCCGCTGCCCCACCAGCGCTTCGGGCTTGTCTTCATAGGTGGTGATCCAGAGATCCAGTCCCTCATCCACCAGGTTGGTTCTGTGATCGAACAGGGAGACTTCCAGCTCCAGCTCGGGGTAGCGATCCTGAAACGCCTTGAGGCGCGGGATCACATGCAACCGGCCAAAGGACTGACCGACTCCCAGATGCAGGACGCCACTCACCTTGCCACGGCGCTCCGCCACCATGGAGTCCGCCTCCAGCGCCACCGCCACCAACGCGCGGCAGTGACGGGCATACTCCTGACCGAGTTCGGTCAGGGAGAAGCGGCGAGTCGTGCGCTGCACCAGCTGGGCACCGAGTTCGGTCTCAAGCTGGGCCAGCTGCTTGCTGATGTGGGACTTGGAGACGCCGAGCCGCCGCGCGGCCGCCGAGATGCCCTGCTCACGGACCAAGGCATCGAAGATCACCATTTGGGGCAGACGTTGCAGCACGGGATTACCAGATAAGAAAGCGGGCCTCCATTATTCCAGAGCGGCCCGCAGCGGGGTAGGCCTAAAGCCCGAGTGCCCGTTTGACCTCTTTTTGCAGGGGATCGTCGGCCGGATTCTGGTTCGCACCATAACTCGCGACCAGCTTGCCATCACGCCCTATCAGGTACTTGTGAAAGTTCCAGCCCGGCGCCTCGCCCGCAGCCGCGGCCAGCCCCTTGTAGAGCGGGCTGGCATCGTCACCGCGTACCGCCAACCGGTTGAACATAGGGAAGGTCACCCCGTAGTCACGGCGGCAAACAGCAGCGGTTTTGTCCTCATCCCCCGACTCCTGCCAGAAGTCGTTTGACGGAAAACCCAGCACGATCAGTCCTTTATCCTTGTAGGTCTGGTAAAGCGTCTCCAGATCCCCAAACTGCCCGCGATAGCCGCAATAAGACGCTGTGTTGACCACCAGCACCACCTTGCCTTCGGTCAGCTGACACAGGTTGTGGCGCTGGGTGTTGTTGAGCTCCCGCATCTCCACATTGAAGTAGTCGGGACAGGCAGCAGACACAGCCCCCACACCAAGCAGTAATAACAAAGTGAACCATTTCATCGGGCAACTCCTTTTGAACAGATGAGCGTCATACGCACAGGTGGCGCTGCCGGTTCATCCCCATCATTTAGCGCAAGGGTATGCCGGTCAGCCAGCCATGACCCCAGAAGATCAAGACAGCCGTGAACGCGAGTCCAGCTCCCACACTGATACCAGTACCCACCCAGTTCGCTGCGGGACGGGGATAGCGCTGCCAGTCCCGCACCGAAATCCAGATGATGCTGATCAGCGCCCACAGACCGATACCGCCGAACAACACCAGAGAGCGGGCCTCGCTGTTGACCGTCAGATGGGCGCCAGCCCAGAGCAGGGTACCAAGCAGTTGGGGATGCACCAGCCAACGCCGCAGGTGATTGGGCCCCTGGCCGGAGAAGAACAGGATCAGCGCGACTGGCATGGCGCCCATCATCAGGGTCGGGCCCCAGGTGGGCAGCAAGTAGAGCGGCATGGGGCTGGACGAACGCCAGCCAGCAAGAATAAAGCCAATGGCGACAAATAGCAGCAGCGAGAAGAGCCCCTTGTAACGGTTCTCCCCCAGCCGGTCGCGCAAGCGGTCCCTGTGGGCAGCGGCGAAGCAGGGGTAGAGGTGGATAAGGGTAAACAGCAGTACCCCCAGGGTCAGCAAGATCATGGGTGGCTCCTTGTACTATGGGAGATCACTATGCCGCAAAGTGCGCAACCGGAACACAGAAACCACAGAAAAGTGGCAGGGATACAGCAGGATAATGAAAAAAGCCGATCGACAGATCGGCAAGGTGTGTCGGGCAGACCGGCAGCAGATGCTGGTCATTACCGCTACACGGGGCAGGGTTTGGCCGGTGCCAGGCACCGGCCAGAACAGGATTAGCGTCGCATCATATAGAGCGCGGCCACGTTGCGGGCCGTGAGCTGCAGGTTGGTGGTGGCGCTGGCCAGCGCTTCCGGCAGCGACATGGCGCGGTTGACCACGGCGAACACCGCGTCCAGTCCGTGCTCATGCACGACACCGTAATCGTCGGTGAGACAGCCCGAAATACCTATCACCGGCTTGCCAAACTGCTTGGCACAGCGTGCGACACCGATTGGCGTCTTGCCATAAATAGTCTGACTATCGATGCGCCCTTCGCCGGTGATGACGAGATCCGCATCAGCCACCGCCTCGGCCAGTTTCAGCGCCGCTATGACGATCTGGATACCTGGCTTGAGCTCGGCACCGAGCAGGCCCACCAGGGCCGCGCCCATGCCGCCAGCTGCGCCCGTCCCCGGAATATCCTTCACCTGTTTGCCGAGCGCCTGTTCGATGCAGTCGGCATAGCGGGAAAGGTTGGCATCGAGCTGCGCCACCATGTCGGGGTTGGCCCCCTTCTGCGGACCAAACACGGCGGAGGCGCCTTTCGGGCCGCACAGTGGATTGTCCACATCGCAAGCCACCTCTATGGTGATCCTGCTCAGACGGGAGTCTAGGCCACTCAGGTCGATGGTCGCCAGCTCGGCCAAACCAGCACCACCCAGCGCAATAGAAGTGCCATCCGCTTTCAGCAACTTGCCACCGAGCGCCTGGATCATGCCGGCACCGCCGTCATTGGTGGCGCTGCCGCCGATACCGAGAATCAGGTGCTTCACCCCCATCTCCAGCGCAGCCAGGATCAGCTCGCCAGTGCCGAAGCTGGAGGTGAGCAGCGGATTGCGCAGTTCCGGCGCGACCAGATGCAGCCCTGAAGCGGCGGCCATCTCGATGACGGCGCGCTCGCCATCCCCCAGCAGGCCGACGAAGCCCTGCACCTTGTTACCGAGCGGCGCAGTCACCTCGACCGGCAGGATACGACCACCGGTGGCATCCACCAGGGATTGCACTGTCCCCTCGCCGCCATCGGCCATGGGCAACTTGATGTAGGTGGCATCTGGCAACACCTGCTTGAAACCCGCCTCGATGGCATCAGCCACCGCCATGGCGCTCAGGCTCTCCTTGAATGAATCCGGTGCGATAACAATTTTCATATCAGTTCCTTAGGCGAGGCCAAACACGCCAAACATCAGGGTGGAGACGGCTGCGATGGTCAGACCGACGGCAGTTTCGTAGGGGATGAGTTTCAGGCGCTCCCCCACGCCCATGTGGACGCTGCCACCCGTGGCATGGAAGAAGGAGCCGTGGGGCATGTGGTCAAACACAGTGGAACCCGCATGGATCATGGCGGCCCCCGCCAGACTGCTGATGCCGAGCTCAATCAGGGTGGCGCTGAACACGTTGGAGGCCACCACTGTCCCGGCCGTGGTCGAAGCGGTCGCCAGCGACATCAAAGCGCCCGAGATGGGGGCCAGCAGGTAGGAGGGCAAACCGGAGGCGGTCAGGCCGCTGATCAGCACATCCTTCAGACCCGAGTTGGCAATGATGCCCGCCAGGGTACCGGTTCCCAGCAGCATGATGGCTACCGGCGCCATGCGGGAAAGGCCCGAGACCGCAAATTGATTCACCTTGCTGAACTTGCCCATCATCAGGGCGCCGACCAGGCCGCCGAGGGGCAGGGCGATGAGCGGATCCACCACGATACCGGCCAGCGGGCGCAGGGCCAGCAGCAGGATGGCGACCAGAGGTGCACTGATGGCCGCAGCAAAGCCGGGCAGCTTGGTGCCGGCAAAGCTCACCACCTCATCGGCAGCGACCTTGCTGCCTTTATTGTTGAGGCGCTTGGCAAGCCAGTAAGCCATCGCCAGACCGAGCAGGCCCGGGATGATGCCCGCCGCCATGACGGACGTGAGGGGCAGATGGAAGGCGTCGGCGGCGGCAATGGCGTTCGGGTTGGGGGACATCACGTTGCCCGCCTTGCCACCACCGACCATGGCCAGCAAGATAGCCGCCTTGGAGAGGTCGGCACGGCGAGCAATCGCCAGCGCAATGGGGGCAACCGTGATAACCGCCACATCCACGAACACACCGACCGCAGTCAGGATCAGGGTCGCGAGGGCCAGTGCCAGCAGGGCGCGGGTCTCGCCCAGCTTCTTGACGATGGTCTCGGCTATGGTGGTAGCCGCGCCCGATTCGATCAGCACGCCCGCCAGCACACCGGCCGCCAGGATCCGCATCACGGCCGTGGTGATCCCCTGGGCGCCACCTATCATCAGGGCGACCGTCTGGGTCAGATCGGCACCGCCGATCAGGCCACCGGCCAGGGCGCCGACTATCATGCCGTAAGCGGGCGGAACCTTCTTCAGAATGAAGAAGATGGCGATGGAGAGCGCGGCGAGAGCGCCGAGCGCGGATACAGGGATCATGACGGGCACCTTGAGTGGGAGTGAATGGTGGCCATTATGGTGATCCGGGATCGGAATACTTTGGTTTAAAAGCCAAATAACATCTCTTTAAAAAGATTATTTTTGTTCATTACAACAAATCAGTTATCGAGATTGAGCCCGAGGTAGAGCAAAAACTTGTCATCTAACTTATTGAAATTCAAACCAGTTATTTGCTCAATCCGGGTCAGTCGGTAGCGCAGGGTATTGGGGTGGATGAACAGCGCTTCGGCACAGGGATGCAGATCACAATCCAGCAAGAAATATTGGCGCAGTGTTTTTTGCAGCGCTCCCTTTGTGTCCTCCTGCGCCAGCTTGAGCAGGGGGGCGCGCAGCTGATCCGCCTGCCAGGAGTCCGCCAGACTGCCGAGCAGCACAGGCAGCCGGTAATCCTCGAAGAAGTAGACCTGCTTGCGCGGCGCCTGCCGCATGCCCCGGCGCAACGTGTCCCGCGCCGTCTGATAGGAGCGTGCCAGCCCGTCTATGCCGCCGAAGTAATCACCCACCCCGATGCGCACCTTGAAGTGGGGAATGCGGGCCAGCAACTGCTTGATGCGACTGCGCTCCTGCTCAGATTGCCAGACGCCATCGCTCAGTTGGGCCGGTTTGAGAACCACTATCTCGTCCAGACCATTGATGGCCACCAGGTTGTCCCGCTCCGGATTTTCCAGCAGATGCACCAGCTCCCGCAGGCGGGCGGGATCTGCCTCCTCCAGCGCCAGCACGGCCACCACCCGAGGCTGGGCCAGATCCAGCTCGAGGAAACGGGCCGCCTGTTGCAGCTGATCGACTCGCCCCTCGCCGCGGATGAGCTGCAGCACCAGCTCCTCCTTGTGGCGCTTGTCCCACTGCAACTGCTCGGTGAGCGCCGCCTGCTCCAGAATGAGCTCGGCCGTCATACGCACCAGCTCGGCGTAAGCACGAACGATGTCCGGATCACCCGAGATGCCGATGACTCCGAGCAGCTCCCCCTGATAGGCAATGGGCAGGTTGATGCCGGGACGCACCCCTTTGAGTTGCTGGGCGGTCGCCTCGCTGATCTCCACTACCCGGTTCTCGGTCAGTGCCAGCACGGCCCCCTCGTGGCGCTGATGAAGTCGCTCGGGATTGCCGGAGGCGATGATCAAACCGTGTTCATCCATCACGTTGACCGAGAACGACAGTATCTTCATCGCCCTGCTCACTATCTGACGGGCCAGGGTATCGTTTAGCTGCATAACATCTCCGGACAACAAGCTGGCATGACGCCTGGGGGCCCACAATCGCACGGGCCGACGCGCAAAGATCCCACATCATCAAGACAAGCGCAGGGGGGATCGCTAGAATAGGCCACTTTACGCTATATGTGCCCCACCATGGATCATGGATCTGGCGTTATGCCGCTGTGTGGCGTGGTGGCTTCATCTTTCCGATATGGGCTCCACTATGGACTATGAATTTCGCCGCGACCCGTTCGGTGGCTATCGCGCCCGGTTCTCCATGGGCCATGAGGCCATCGGTCAGTGGTTGATCGATGAAGTTGGCAAGGATGAGGAGAAGCTCGACGAACTCTTCTCCATCATCGACCAGCTGTCGAATCGCACCCGCACAGAATACCTGCTGCACGGCGGTGACTATTCACTGCTGCTCACCCATGAGGAGGCCGAAGTGAAGGCCAACGTCCTCAATATCGAGCTGGATGAGGATCTCGACGATCTCGCCTACTACGATGATGAGCAGCTGGCCATGTGCGGACTGGAAGACTTTGCCCAGGTGCTCGGCTCCTGGCGCGCCTTTATCCGCAACGAGGATATGGGCTGAATACCCACATTTCGGGCGAGCATGCCCCTTGCAACCCAACAGGATTGACTATGTCTATTTATGATTTTGACGGCGAACAACCAGAACAGCCGGAAGACGAACAGGACCAGACCAAACACGCCGTGCCTGCCAAGAAGAAAGGCAAGCAGGTGATGAACACTCAGGTCAACCTGAGCCCGCGCGATGCCAGCCGTCTGAACGGCCTGCATGTCGAAGCCATCACCACCCTGGACGACGTCAGCCTGCCGAAGAACGTCATCTTCAAGGCTGGCCTCATCGCCCTGGGCGAGCTGGAAGCCACCAAGCGTGCCGATATCATAGCCCGCGTCATCGCCGAATCCGGTCGATAAATCCCGTGTGATTGCCGGTGCGGGTCGCTAACACGCCTCCGAACTGGCAATGCAGTATCAGAAAAGCCGGAGCCCAAGCTCCGGCTTTTTCATGGCTGTGCCCCGCAGCTGACCCGCCCAGACAGGGATTTGAACCTGCCTATTGAGCCTTGTGTCATGATGTGACGGCTTGTTAAGGTGCGGGGCTTTTATCGGCCTTGGAGACTCAATGTTACCTCTACCTGATTCGCTCATCTGGGGAGCCCTGACGCTGGCCGTCTTGCTCTGTCTGGCCCGGCAACGCCTGCCCGGCCTGATCCTGCTGGGGGTCGCCCTGCTGGCCGCCTGCTACCTCGACCACCTCAGCCTTTTCGCCCTGCTGATCACGCTGGCGGGACTGTTGCTGGCCTGGCGTACTCCCAGCCTGCCCCAGCCATGGCGTGGCGCCGCCTTGACCCTGATACTGCTGTGGGCCATAGCGCTGATGCTGCACCTCATCCCCGGCTTCAGCAATCTGAAAGTGCTGGACCAGGTGCTGGCTGGCCCCGCCAGCGTGCCCTTCAACATGTACCTCAATCTGGACAAGCCGCTGGTCTTCTTCGGCCTGCTGCTGGCCTGGCCTGGCCTGCTCGGCCAGGGCGGTGCGATCCGCTGGCGAGCACTGGCCTTGCTGCTGTTGCCGCTGGCCGCGCTGCTGGTCACTGCCTGGCAACTCGGGGCACTCAAGCCCGAAGTGGGCCTGCCCCACTGGTGGTGGCTGTTTGCTCTCAACAACCTGCTGTTCACCTGCGTGGCGGAAGAGGCCCTGTTTCGCGGCTTTATCCAGCAAGGGGTGGCCGCCCGCAGCCGGCTCTGGCTCGGCATCCTGGTGGCCAGCCTGCTATTCGGTGCCGCCCACCTGGCCGGAGGCCCGCTGCTGATGCTGTTTGCCGCCCTGGCAGGCGCCTGCTACGGCCTGGCGTTCCAGTTCAGTAGCCGTCTGAGCATCGCCATCGCGATCCACTTTCTGTTCAACTTCGCCCATCTGGCCCTCTTTACCTACCCGCTGGCCAGTCGCTGATCCCTGGCGCCCCGCCCGGGGCGCCCTTGTTTCCCTCTTCTTCACCCCCCAGCCAGCGGTCTGTCCGCTCGATATAGACTTTCTGTTTACACTTGTTTGCCAGGATCCCGTGTCAATTCATTGAACCAAGCCAAGAGATAACCGAGCCTGCACGGCCCTCCGCCCAAGCGCCTTCCCCTCAATGCCATCTCCTCTCCCCATATGGGGCCTTTCATTTATTTGTAACGAAAATGTAAATGAAATGACGTCTGTACCCGCCATAACAGTCACTTTCCAGCGTGCCTCAACCAAAAGGACTTCATGATGCACAAGCCCCTCAGTTATGCCGCCCTGCTGCTGGCCAGCCAGTTTCCGTTGCAGGCGCTGGCCGATACCGATGTCTACCTCACCAACAACAGCCCTGAACCGCTCCAGATCGACATCCGCCAAAGCGGAACTGGCCAGCTTCAGGCAGGCAGCCAGTGGATCCAGCACAGGACAGCGCTGGGCCCCTGGCAGAGCGCCATGGTACTCAGCTTCAATCGCTACGAGGGGGTGAAGGCGGGCAAAAGCTATCTGTTCGAAACCCGTGTCACCACGGCCGGGGGCGACACCTATCGCCTCAACCAGCTGATGGAGGGCACCTGGTGGAACACCACACTGCAGCACGGTGGCGACACCCCGACCGCCAGCTCGGGCTGGCAGAGCGCTCGCGCACTGCATCGCACCCAGGGCCCGCAGGAGCTGGCCTTCGCCGCCAAGTTCACCGGCCGTTACGACGACCTGCACTACATGCTGACGCCGCCACAACCGCAGGAGCAGCCAGAACCGTCAGAGATCACACTCAAGGTAGCCAGCTACAACATCTGGGCACTGCCTGTCATCGCCGCCAGCATAGGTAAGCGGCTGGCCCTGCTGCCCGACCATCTCAAGGGCTATGACGCCCTGCTGCTGCAGGAGGTGTTCGACGGCCGCCGCGAGGGCTTTCTGCAGGCGCTGGCGAAAGAGTATCCCTATCAGACCAAGGTGCTCGACAAGCCGGGTGTCAACATTCACGACGGCGGCGTGGTGATCGTCAGTCGCTACCCCATAGTACGCGAGGCCCAGCTGGTCTATCCCCAGTGCACCGGCACCGACTGCTTCGCCGACAAGGGGGTCATGTACGCCGAGGTGATCAAGGGAGGCAAGGCCTGGCATCTGTTCGCCACCCACACCGCCAGCTTCGACACCGACGAGGCGAGACGGCTGCGCCAGATCCAGTTCGGCCAGATTCGCACCCTGGCCGCCAGCCTCAAGATCCCGACCAGCGACACCGTCATCTATGGCGGTGACTTCAACGTCAACAAGCGCAAGTTCGCCGACGACTACGCCAGCATGCTGGCCAACCTTGACGCCCATGAACCCGGCTATGGCGGTTATACAGAAGCCACCTTCGATCCCAGGATCAACCCCTACGCAGGCGGGCTCCTCTCCGGTGGCCCCAATGTCGAGTATCTGGACTATCTGGTGGTGAGCCGGGAGTACGGCACCGCCAGTGATAACCTCAACACCGTCTGGATCCCCCGCAGCAGCGATGGCAGCCTCTGGCCCGCCAGCAACCTCTCCGATCACTTCCCGGTCAAGGGAGAGATCCGTCGATGAAGCGCCGCTACGGGATCCTGGCTCTGGCGGTCCTCTCGCTCTTGCTGCTCAACCTCGGCTGGCAGAATGAGCCAGAGTCGGCCCCGGCCAGCACCGAGGTTTATCAGCATGGGAGCAGTCAGCAGCAGACACCCGCCACCCAGATAACAGCCCTTGTGACCGGGCTCACCCCGACGGCCAGCGGGGGCCAGTCCACCAAACAGCCCCCCAGCTGGCGAGAGATGCCTGCGGAGCTGAGCCAGCTGCTCGCCAGCGAGATAAGCGACACCGACCAGCCACTGAGCGAGCGGCTGGTCAATCTGATCGCGCTGGAATCCCAGTGGATGAGTGAGGGGGAGAGCCTGACCCGGCTGCAGGGGCGCTATGCCGAGTCGCTGGCGCAGCTGACCAGCGAGGGTGAACAGCTGACCCTGGCGGAGCGGCTGGCGGCCCTGACCCGGCTGCAGGATGAGTGGGCGGCGGATCACCCGGATCTGGCGGAGGATCTGTTCAACCCGGATGCCCGCCTCTTGCAGGCACGCCAGTTGTGGGGAGATGAAGAACTGGAGACACTGGCTCGCCACTTCCTGCCTGCCGATCGGGCCGAGGCCAGCGTGGCGTTTACCGGTGCACGCCAGCAGCAGCTGGATCAGCGCGCTCACTACCAGCAACAGTTGGCCGAGCTGGAACAGCAACTGGCGGCCAGTCAGGGGAACATGGATCCCGAGCGCTGGCAGCAGCACAGGGAGGAGGTGCTCAGCCAGTTTAGGCGCGACTTCTTCGCCCGGGCACAGGGCAAGCCCTGAGCATGAAACCGCCCGGGGAGCCTGACATTGACAAGAAAACAGGGCCCTTTGCTTTTGCCTGCCCATCGGGCAAGCCCCCCTTTAGGCCTTGCCTTTGAACTGCTTGACGCTGCGCTTGTTGGCGGTACGACGATTGGCCTGCTTGTCACGCGGGGGGCGCTTGCCCTCCCCGCTGGCGGGCAGGTCAGTCACCGGGAAACCGGCAAGTTCCCCCAGCGGTAGCGCACGGCCGGTGAGGGTGCGGATCGCCGCAAGGGTATCGCTCTCGCCGTGGCACACGAGCGAAATGGCCAGCCCCTCGCGCCCGGCGCGGGCGGTGCGGCCAATACGGTGCACATAAACGGGGGCGCTGGCCGGCAAGTCCAGGTTGATCACCACCGGCAGCGCCTCCACATGTATGCCCCGCGCCATCAGATCGGTGGCCACCAGCACCCGCACCTTGCCGGCCTTGAAATCGTCAAGCGCCTGATCCCGCACCGCCTGCTCTTTCTCGCCATGGAGGGCGGCAACCGCAATGCCCGCCCTGGCCAGCTTTTTGGCCACGCCGTCGGCATCATCCCGTGCGCTGATGAAGACCAGCACCTGCGGCCAGTCCTGCTCCTTGAGCAAGCCGATCAGCGCCGGCACCTTGCTGCTCTTGTTGACCAGATAGAGCCGCTCCTCGATCTCGTTCACCAGGCTATTGAGGGGGTTGGCCTCGATGCGGGTCGGCTCTGTCAGCAGGCCATTGGCAAGGGCATCCAGCTCGGCAGGCAAGGTGGCGGAGAAGAGCAGGGTCTGACGCGGTGAGGGCATCTCATTCATCAGCCACTGAATGTCGGGCCAGAAGCCCATCTCCAGCAGGCGATCTGCCTCATCCAGCACCAGCTGTTGCAGGCCATCCAGTCCCAACACTTGCTGAGTGAGCAGATCCCGCAGTCGCCCCGGCGTCGCCACCAGCAGTGGCGGCCCCAGCGCCAGTTCGGCCTGTTGTCGCTCCTGTGCGACGCCCCCACACAGCGTCACGATACGCAGCCCCAGCGCCTCGGCGAACCCTTGCAAGGCGGCGCTCACCTGGGTGGCCAACTCGCGGGTCGGCACCAGTACGAGTCCCTGCACCAGACTGGAGGCGGGATCCAGCCGTTGCAGCAGCGGCAGCCCGAACGCCAGTGTCTTGCCGCTGCCGGTCTGGGCCAGCGCCAGCAGATCCCGCCCCGCCAATACCACGGGTATTGCAAGCTGCTGGACGCGGGTCGGCGTCTGCAGGGTGGCAGGCAGGGCCGCCAGCAGGGCGGGATTGAGGTCGAGTTCGCTAAAGGTCATGGGGCTACGCTGATATCGGCTAAATAAAGAAGTGGGAGGCGAAGTCTAGTGAGCGGGGGGGGAGAAGTAAAACCCTATCCATAGTGACCAGACCAAGGTGAGGGCAGCGGCTGACTACACTTGACCTGACCCATCGTAAAGGGAGACAGGCCATGAACCTCACCAGACATATTCCCAGCCTGCTGCTCCTGGTGGCACTGCTCGGCAGCGCAACCCTCGGCCTCTCACAGAGCATGGCGAGCAACCTCGCAACCAATCCAGCCAAACCGGTGCGCATCCTCAACGCCCACCTCGGCGAGCTGCCTGGGCTGATCAATGCCGACAAGACGGGCCCCTTCGTCGATTTGGTGCGCGCCATTGATGATCTCCACCCCGATGTGACCATCCGGATCACCATCTATCCCATCGCCCGCGCCATGGCTGGCGTGATCAACCACAAGGCCGACCTGGGCCTGCCTGCTATCCGCAATCTCAAGGATGTCGATATGCTGCCCTACCGTTTCAGCACCCGCAGCTTTGGCAAGGTGGCCCATGTGATTTACAGCAACACAGCCAATCCGGTCACCACCGATATGGCCTATGGCATTGTCCCCACCGAACGGGATCTGCTGATCGAAGCTGTACCGGACTATATGCCCTTCTCGGTACAACGCTCGATGAGCATCGAGCAGTCGCTGCGCAAGCTGTCTCGCGGCCGCATCGACGCCTTTGTCTGGGCGCAGGAAGAGGCAGACCTGATGCTGCGCCAACTGGGGCTGACCAATATCCAGCGAGAGTTTTTTGGCGACTTTGAAGATGTGTTTATTATTCAGAAGGGGGCAGCCGGTAACGATATGGATGCGTTTTTGGCACAGGCCATAGAAAAGTTGGCTGAATCAGGCAAGCTGGAGGCGATATACAGCAAGATCCACTGCCCCTACGAACACTGGCAGCCATACCCGGAGCCATTACCCGCAGCCAAGCCTGTAAAGACCCCCTGATAACTGAATTCCAACGATAAAAAATCCCGCCGCGGGCATGCCGTGGCGGGATTTTTTGTGCTCGGGAGCTTACAGGGCAGCCAGGGCGGCGGCGTAGTTCGGCTCGTCGGCCACCTCAGCCACCAGCTCGCTGTGCAGCACCTTGTCATCTGCATCCAGCACGACGATAGCACGGGCAGTCAGGCCCACCAGCGGACCGGAGGAGAAGGCTACGCCGTAGTCCTGCAGGAAGGCCGCACCACGCAGGGTGGAGAGGGTCACCACCTTGTCCAGACCTTCGGCGCCGCAGAAGCGGGACTGGGCGAACGGCAGATCGGCGGAGATGCAAAGCACGACCGTGTTCTCCAGCGCGCTGGCCTGCTCGTTGAATTTGCGCACGGACGTGGCGCAAGTCGGGGTATCGACGCTCGGGAAGATGTTCAGGATCTTGCGCTGGCCGGTGAAGTTAGCAAGGGTCACGTCAGACAGATCCTTGGCAACCAGGGAGAAGGGTTTGGCCTGCTCACCGGCAACGGGGAAGTGGCCGGCGACGGAGACGGGGTTGCCTTGCAGGGTAACGGAATGGCTCATGTTATGTCCTTGATTATCGAGGGAGGATAGGGCCCCCCAGTATAGGCGCGCCGAGACGGGACAAACACCCGCCAACCACAAGGATATAAGCGCGCTTTACCCTGACCCGGACAAATCACCCCTGCTGGCTCAAACAGCAAGAGCAAAGAGGCTTGACCTTGGACTTAACACCAAGGTTTACACTCGATTCAGTCATCGAAGATCTCGCACCGGCGGGATCCATCCAAGAGGAACTCATCATGAGCAAATCCTGCTGTAGCCATCAAGCCGCCGCCCCCATCAGGGCCGTCAGCAAGTCTGCCACCCGCCAGAACGAGCATCAGCACGACAGCCACTGCTGTGACAGTGCCACGCCGGTCAGCCTTTGTGCCAGCAAGGCTCCCCATGATCATCAGGATCAGGGGGTCAGTGAATCACCGGGGGATGAAGAGCCCCCCAGAGCAGGCTGTCACAGCCAGGGCTGCTGCAGCAGCCCGCAGCTGCCTCATGACCATGACCATGACCATGACCATGACCATGACCATGACCATCATGAGCAAACCACCGACACCGCCGAGCCACTCATTGCGCCAGAGCAGGAGAGTCGCCGCCACCGCTGGCAGGTGCTGGGAATGGATTGCCCCAGCTGTGCCCGCAAGATCGAGACCGCTGTCAGCCGCGTTGCTGGCGTGCAGCAGGTTCGCGTGCTGTTTGCCACCGAGAAACTGGTGGTGGATCTGGCCCCCGGCCTCTCCCCTGATCCCGTCACCGCCGCCGTGCTGGCCGCCGGTTTCCGGCTCAAGGGGGAAAACAGTGGCAAACAGCAAGCCGCCAGCAAGGGCGGCCCGCTGCTGACCCTGCTCGGCAACTTTTTCGGCAAATACTGGCAGCCCTTGTCGCTGGCCGGCCTGATGGGGGTGGCGGCCCTGCTGCCGAAAGAGTTCGGCCAGCCGCTGTTTACCCTGGCCACCCTCTGGGGCCTGTGGCCCATCTCCCGCAAGGCCTGGGCGCTGACCAAGAGCGGCTCCCCCTTCGCCATCGAGACCCTGATGACGGTAGCGGCGCTGGGCGCCCTCTTCCTCGGCGAAACCGCCGAGGCAGCCATGGTGCTGCTGCTCTTCATGCTGGGGGAACATCTGGAGGCCTACGCCGCCAGCCGTGCCCGCGCTGGCGTCACGGCCCTGATGGCGCTGGTGCCCGACAAGGCAATGCGTATCCGCACCAGGGTTGACGGCGACATCCAGGAAGAGGTGGCGGCCGACGTGCTGCGTCCCGGCGACATCATAGAAATCGCCCCGGGTGCCCGCTTGGCCGCAGATGCCCGTTTGCTCGACGCCCTCGGGACGTTTGATGAAAGCGCACTGACCGGTGAATCCATTCCGGTGGAACGTCATCAGGGCGACAAGGTGCCCGCTGGCAGTGTGGCGGCGGATCGGGTGCTGCGTCTCGAGGTGGTGTCCGAACCCGGCAATAACGCCATCGACCGCATACTGCATCTGATCGAGGAGGCCGAGACCCAGCGTGCGCCCATAGAGCGTTTCATCGACCGCTTCAGCCGCTGGTATACCCCGGCCATGATGCTGGTCGCCCTGCTGGTGGTGATAGTGCCGCCACTGGCCTTCGGCCAGAGTTGGGATGAGTGGATCTATCGCGGGCTGACGCTGCTGCTCATCGGCTGCCCCTGCGCCCTGGTGATCTCCACCCCGGCAGCGGTCACTTCCGCCTTGGCGGCGGCCACCCGGCAGGGTGCCCTGATCAAGGGCGGCGCCGCGCTGGAGCGACTGGCCCATATCGAGACAGTCGCGTTTGACAAGACCGGCACCCTGACGCTGGGCAAGCCGCAACTGACCGAGCTTGTCAGCCTCAATGGCCGACCCGAGGCCGAACTGCTGGCACTGGCCGCCGCCATCGAGCAGGGCTCCCACCACCCGCTGGCCCGGGCCGTGGTAGCCAACGCCAAGGAGCAGGGATTGAGCCTGCCCGCGGCTCAGGATCTGCGCGCCCTCCCGGGCATGGGGGTTGAGGGGCGCATCGACGGCACCCTCTGGCAACTGCTGGCGCCGAACCGGGTTGCCTCGCTGGACAATGCCCTCAACACACAGATAGCCACCCTGGAGCAGCAGGGCAAGACGGTGGTCGTGCTCGGCCAGCCGGGCTCAGCGCCGGCGGCCCTGCTGGCACTGCGAGATCAGATCCGGCCCGACGCAGCAGCGGCGTTGGCGGAGCTCAAGGGGCTGGGACTGCGCAGCATCATGCTGACCGGCGACAACCCCCGCGCCGCCGAGGCAATTGCCAACGAACTCGGCATGGGCTGGCGTGCCAGCCTGCTGCCGGAGGATAAGGTCGAGGAGATAGCCAAGCTGGCCACCAGCCAGAAGGTCGCCATGATAGGGGATGGCATCAACGACGCCCCCGCCATGAAGCGGGCCAACATTGGCATCGCCATGGGCGGCGGCACAGACGTGGCGCTGGAAACGGCCGATGCTGCCCTGACCCACAACCAGCTCGGTGGCATCGCCGCCATGATCCGCCTGTCGCGGGCGGCACTGACCAACATCCACCAGAACATAGCGCTGGCGCTGGGGCTCAAGGCCATCTTCCTGGTCACCAGCCTGCTCGGCCTCACCGGCCTGTGGATTGCCGTACTCGCGGATACTGGCGCCACCGCCCTGGTAACGGCCAACGCCCTGCGCCTGCTACGCAAGCGCTGATCCAGCCCGCAAGCGAAGTACCCATATACAAAGCCGTCCCCCGCCAGGGACGGCTTTTCCCTTTCTCCTCCTTCTGACACCAGCAAAGAAAAAGCGCGGCTGCCGGTTGGCAGTCGCGCTTTACTTACTCTCTCGGCGTTATCCCACCCTTGGCAAGGTGGAATTCAACCCGGGGATGCCGAGCCAGCCCCGGACTCGATGGGTGTACTTATTTGGTCGCAGCGTTACCGAACGGCAGCACTGTGCTCAGATCTATCTTCTTGCTCACCGGCAGACCCGCGCCCTGGGCACCGGCCTGCGGCTTGACGAACACAGCCGCCGACCAGGCCCCCAGCGTCAGGGTGCCACCATTGGCGGCAGCGTCACGGGCTATGCTCTCGCCGACGCGGTGGGCCGGGCTCAGCTGCAGTGTGCTCAGGTCGATGGGCTGATCCTTGCCGTCACGGAAGTCGCCGATGCTCTGGGGCTGGTTGGTGGCGTTGATCATCACCACCAGACCCTCGATGGCGGGATCCAGATCCGCACCTGAGGTCACGCCGTCATCCACCGTCATCACGATGAGGCCCGCCACCTGATCCGGCCCGGTATTGCGAAAATCGACCCGCTTGATCACCTCGGCGCCACTGCCCAGACGCAGCAGACGGGAGGATTGACGCAGCTCGGCCAGCTCCTGGTAGAAGCCCACCATGGTCGCCATGTCGGCCCCGCTCGGCTTGACGTGCTTGCCGAGCACCTGCTCGATCAGCGGATAGTTGTCGCCATCCTTATCCTTGCGCGGCAAGCCCTTGTCGAAGTTGTTGTCAGTCAGGGTGTAATCGACCCTGTTGTACCAGTCACCGGAGTCGAAGCTATCCCGCTCCATGGACTTGGAACGCAACAGCTCGACACCGGCGTGGGTAAACGGAATACCCTGTCCCAACATAGCGGTGGCGAGCGACACCCCCTGCATCCGCACCAGATCGGCTCCTTCCGGCGCCTTGTAGATCAGGTTGTCGAACAGGGTCTGGTTGTCGTGCTTGTCGACATAGTTCTGGATCTCGGTCGGATCCTGGGCATAACCCGCGCGCTGACCGTCGTAGTCGATGTCGGAGCCCTTCTTCGGTATGCCATCCTTGTCAGTCAGCACGAAATCCTTGAGGTTGCCGGCCATGCCGAGGCGAACCAGGTCAGATTGGTGCAATGCGGTGGCCAGATCGACACCATCCATCTCGTTGGCATCCACCAGGGCGCCGTTGCCAAAACCCTGGGTCTTGCGAATGGTGTCGCCGCCGTCAAACGGACTGCCGCCGCGTACCGCATCTCGCAGCCGGTCGGAGAAGGAGCCGATGCCGGTGCCGCCCAGATGCTTCTGGGTCGCCTGCACGAAACGCTTGTCATCGGCAACCTCGCCGAAGTTCCAGCCCTCGCCGTAGAAGTACATCTCGGGATTGACCTGCTTCACCACGGCCAGCGCCTGCACCATCTGATCTTTCGGGTGGTGGCCCATCAGGTCGAAGCGGAAGGCATCGATCTTGTAGTCACGGGCCCAGGTCACCAACGAGTCATCCATCAGCTTGGCGAACATGGCGTGTTCCGGCGCCGTGTTGGAGCAGCAGGTGGAGGTCTCGACCGAGCCGGTCTCCGGATTGAGGCGCTGATAGTACCAGGGCACTATCTTGTCGAGCACCGACTTGGGACCCAGGCCAGCGTCGTGGGTGTGGTTGTAGACCACGTCCATCACCACGTTCATGCCTATGTTCTGTTTGATGGCCTTGACCATCTCGCGGAACTCCAGAATGCGCTGGCTACCTTCGGCATTGGTGGCGTAGGAGCCTTCCGGCGTGGTGTAGTGGTAAGGGTCATAACCCCAGTTGAAGGAGTCTACCCCGCGCAGATAGCCATAAAGCTCCTGCACCTGCGGGTTCTCCTTGCTGTCGGCCCCCTGCAGATCGGTCAGCACAGCCGCTATGGTCTGGCCGCCGCCGCAGTAGCCGCCAAACTTGGAACCCAGCACCTCCGGGTTGATCTGACACAACTTGCTGAAATCATCGCCAAGGTTGGCCACCTTGGCCGGATCCTCGTTGACGGTGGCAAGGTCGAACACAGGCAGCAAATGCAGGTGGCTGACGCCGCTCTTGGCCAGCGCCTGCAGGTGCTTGACCGGCACACTGTCGCTGTCGGTCAGGCCGAGGAACTTGCCGCGGTGCGCAGGCAAGGTGGAGTCGTCATTGCCGGTCAAATCGCGGACATGGGCCTCATAGATGGTGATGTCGGCAGGATTCTGCTGACTGTGAGGCGCTTTGAGGCTGTCCCACCCTTCCGGCTTGAGGGCCGGATCGTCGAGATCCACCACCTGACTGAACTCGGAGTTCATCGCCAGGCTCAGGGAGTAGGGGTCTGTCACCTGATAGGACTCCAGCTTGCGGCTGACCGGGTGATAGACCTGGATGTCGTAGCGGTAGAACTTGCCGACAAGCTCGCTGCCCCCCTGCACGCTCCAGCTGCCGCTGGCCTGGTCCCGAGTCATGGTGCGCACGCCCAGCGCCCTATGCTGAGCATCGAACAGCGCCAGCTTGACCGACTTGGCGGTCGGCGCCCACAGCCGGAAGGTGACCTTGCCCCCCTCGACGATGGCGCCATAGGCCAGTTTGGCGGCGGCGTCGGCATAGAGGGCATCGAGGGCACCGGCGCTCTGCACCAGGGTCGCCCCCTGCAAGATGCCGTCAGCATCTGTGCCGATGGCCACCAGCTCGCCCTTGAGCAGAGGCTTGAGATCTGCAGCCAAAGGCAGGGCGAAGGCGGCGGCATCCTTGAGGTGCGGATACTTGGCCTGCTGCTCGGCGGTCAGGCTGGTCGGGGTCAGGGTAATGTAGGGGAAGTCGAATACCCCTTCCCCATTGGCCTTGATGGTGCCCGACGCTGTGTAATAGAGGCGCACATGAGGCTTGTCCTTGCCCCCTTGCCAGATCAGGGTGTTGCCATCAATCAGATGGGCGCTGGCCCCCGCCACGCCAAAGGCGGCGTTAAAGGCGTCGGCACGACTGCCGAAGACTTCGCTCTTGCCCGCGACGATGGCCACGGTGCGATCCGGATGATCGCTGAAGATCACCTTCATGTTGGCACCGGTCAGGTTGGCCAGGTCACCGTTGCGGGCAATAAAGTTGATACAGCCTTCCAGCTTGGCCAGCGGTACCACCCAGCTGGGACCGAAGCCGTCGGCCGCCGCCGGGGTATTGACCTTGTCATCCCAGCCCGCGTTGATACCGCTCTCGGCGGTGGCGTTGCAGGCGTCGTTGTTCCACAGGTGGAGACTGTAATTGGCAAAGGGACCATCCACCCCGCGCGCGGCGCTGGTCTGGGTATCCACCAGGGCAATGACCGCCTGATCGGGCCCGGCCACCAATTGCTCGGCAGGAGGTTGTACATTGGGCAGACGGGCAACGGGGCCGTCAGGGGTAGAGGGGGAGGAGCTGTTGTCATTGCAGCCGGACAAAAGCGCGAGCAGTGAGGCTATTACCAGCGCCACTTTGGTCTTTTTCATATCCATTTTTTTATAATTCCCGCTGTAGTTAATCTCGATAGTCGAGTACCCGGTCATTGCCGAGCGGTGCCATATTAATCAGCGGGAATCGTTTGAAATGTGAGCGACAGGGCAAAAAACCAACCCTTTTCAACAAGATAACGTTTTCATAACGAAAGTTGGATCGGGCTCACAGACCCGGCCTCACTTTAGGCCCATACCAGCAGACAGACGGGCCCATACCGGAAAAATCAATTTCCGATCAAATGGATATGGATAAAGAGGGAGTCACCGCATATGAAGCGAATTGAGGAACAAGCCAAACGACTGGATCAGGAGTATCAGGCGATCGCGCTGTTGTTTGATCAATTTTGCCAGCAGGCAGGCCTGCTCGCCGAACAGTACCACTTCTTCAACTGGCCCGACTATGAAGACACACCGCCCCTCTGCCGGGCCTTCACCCTGCTGGGGGAGCCGCGCGAGCTGCACCTGCGCTGCCAGCCGGGGGAGCGTGGCACCTTGAGCGGCCTTATCCAGGTACGCAGCGAAGATGGCGTCGTCCACGCCAGCCTGGGTTTTCGGGCCGATGGCCACCTGCTGCTGGAGTCGGGGTCCTTGCTGGACAACCCGCCCCAGCTGCTACTCAAGCTGCTGCTGGGGGCCATCTGGCAGCACAAGCCGGACGATGACCACGGCCAGCACCACTGATATGAAGAAGGGGCCTGGGGCCCTTCTTCATATCTCATGCTGGCAAGCTGGGATGATCAGGGCTGGGCAATCTCTATGGTGACGTGCACCAGCTCCTCATGAATGGCGAGCCGCTCACGGATCTGGCCAGCCGGGATGGGCGTCGCCATCAATAGAGAGAGCACGCAGGCATACTGCTCCTGCCCTACCCGCCAAACGTGCAGATCGCGGATCTCGGTGCCCGGCAGCTCGGCGATTAGCTCGCGGATCTCCGCCACCAGCGGGGTATCCATCTCGGCATCCAGCAGCACCCGGCCGGAGTCGCGCAGCAGACCCCAGGCCCACACGGCCACCAGCACGGCGCCCGCTATGCCCATCAGGGGATCCAGCCAGTCGGCCCCCCACAGCATCCCCCCCACCAGCGCCAGGATGGCCAGCTTGCATGCCGGTTGTGAAACGCATCGGCAACGCGGGCCGCTTGACAGCAAAGCTGAGCCGACCGGGCATCCTTGGCCCGTTTCAGACTTGAGCCCTCGCCCGCTTTACGCCATCATGACCGCCGATCGTTGATCGCCTTATTCTGGATTCCACTTCGCAAGGACCCCCCATGTTTGAACACGTCGATGCCTACGCTGGCGACCCCATACTGACCCTGGTCGAGACCTTCCACAAAGATCCCCGTGCACAGAAGGTGAACCTGGGGATCGGTCTCTATTACGACGAGCAGGGCCGCATTCCGCTGCTGGCCTCGGTGCAGCAGGCCGAAGCGCAGCGCGCCGCCGCCCCGGCACCGCGCCCCTACCAACCGATGGAGGGTGCCGCCAACTACCGCACAGCAGTGCAGCACCTGCTGTTTGGCGCCGAGCATGAGGCGGTCAAGGCCGGCCGCATCGCCACCATCCAGACCATCGGCGGCTCGGGCGCGCTCAAGATTGGCGCAGACCTGCTCAAGCGCTACTTCCCGACCTCCGAGGTGTGGGTCAGCAATCCGACCTGGGATAACCACAAGGCCATGTTCGAGGGGGCTGGCATCAAGGTGCACGACTACCCCTACTACGATGGCGCTACCGGCGGCGTGCAGTTCGATGGGATGATCGACTGCCTGAGCGCCCTGCCAGCGAAAAGCATCGTGCTACTGCACCCTTGCTGCCACAACCCGACCGGGGTGGACCTATCCTCTGCCCAGTGGGATCGGGTGATCGCGCTGGTGGTCGAGAAGAACCTGATCCCCTTTATGGATATCGCCTATCAGGGCTTCGGTGATGGGCTGGAAGAGGATGCCTACGCTATCCGCGCCATGGTGGCCGCCGGCGTCAGCTTCTTCGTCAGCAACTCGTTTTCCAAGAACCTCTCCTTCTACGGCGAGCGCTGCGGCGGCCTGTCGGTCATCTGCCAAGATGCCGAAGAGGCGAGCCGGGTACTGGGCCAGATGAAGGCGACCGTGCGTCGCAACTACTCAAGCCCCCCCACTCACGGTGGCCAGATCACTGCGGCGGTGATGAGCCAGCCTGAACTGCACGCCCTGTGGGTCGATGAAGTGACCGAGATGCGCACCCGCATCAAGGCGATGCGCCAGAAGCTGTTCGAGGTGCTGAGCACCAAGGTGCCGGGCCGTGATTTTGGCTACTTCATCAGCCAGCGTGGCATGTTCAGCTACACCGGCTTCACGCCGGAGCAGGTGGACCGCCTGCGCGAAGAGTTCGCCGTCTATCTGGTGCGCTCCGGTCGCATGTGTGTGGCTGGCCTTAACAGCCGCAACGTCGACTATGTGGCCGACGCCATGGCAGCCGTGCTCAAAGGCTAATCCGTGCAAGCCCCGCTCAAGCGGGGCTTTTTATGTGTCCCTATGTTGTGGAGCTGTCATGGATCTGATTGCACTGTCCAGGCTGGGAGGCCGTCATCTGGTCACCCTGCACCTGCTGCTCGACAGCCAGAGCGTCACCCGCACAGCCGAGCGGCTCTGTACCACCCCCTCCACCGTCAGCAAGACCCTCAACCAGTTGCGGGGTCTGCTCGGCGATCAGCTGCTCTACCGCCAGGGCAACCAGCTGTTGCTGACCCCGTTTGCCGAGCGACTCGGCCCCACCCTGCACCGGCTACTGAGCGAGCTGAACAGCCTCACCAGCCAGGGCGGTTTCGACCCTGCTACCTGGCAGGGACAACTGAAATTTGCACTGCGGGAAAGCGGCATGGTCTGGCCCATGGGCCCCATTTTGGGCCAGCTGATGCGGGAGGTGCCCGGCCTGGTGCCCGACATCTGGAACAAGGATGAACAGGGGCTGACGGCGCTCGCGGCGGGCAAGCTCGACTTCGTGATCCTGCCCCACGATCAGAGCCAACCCTTGCCCCGCCAACCGGGTCTGGTATGGGAGACGCTGCGGGAAGACAAGCTGGTCTGCCTGTTGCGTGCGGGCCACCCGGCACTGGACAAACCCTGGGATCTGGATGCCTACCTGAGCTGGCGCCATATCGCCATTCGCGATCAGGAACTGGCCAACCCCTTCTTCGAGCAGAGCCTGGCCCAGTTGCAGGTGCGCCGCCAGATCAGTGCCACCCTGCCGGATTTTGGCAGCGCGGCAGCCCTGCTGCGCCAGAGCGATCTCATCCTCACCGCCGTCAAAGGTTGGGCCGAGCAAGCCATGAGCCGGGATCTGGTGATCCGCCCCGTCCCGTTCGACTATGGCGCCGTCACTCACAGCCTGGTGTGGTATGGCCCGGCAGGTGAAGAGCCCGCGCGGTGCTGGTTCCGCCAACGGATCCTGCAACTGGCCCGGGAACTGGGTTAGCGCACCCAGGCTGCACACATTGCAGATCCTGCGGGCGCCATGACCGACCCGAAGGGGGAGAGCCTCGCCAGGGGATCCCCATGGCAAGGCGCTCAGAGAGGAGCAAGCCTCACGGCTTCTTGGTATAGATGGGGCTGGGAAAGGGCGTGACCTTGTTGCCCAGCTCTGTGATGCGGGCCGCCCCCTGCTTGCGCACCTGATCGATGCGCAGCACATGGTGCATAGGGACCATGGTGCGGCTGACGTCGGCAAATTCACTCTTCAATTTCTCGTGGCTGGGATCGACGATAAGCGCCGTGTGAGTGTCCCACACGAAGTTCGCTATCTCGATGAAGCCGAACAGCTGACCCTGACTCACTTCCCTGACATAAACTTCGTAACGCTCATTGTGACAAATGAACTGCACTCGGTATAGGACGTTGGATTTACTCATGTTCGTCTGTTGATAGTGGGCGAATGCCCCATTCTAGCCGCCCCTTCGCGGAGCTCAAATAGACAGCAATCACAGTTACGTCATCTTGAGACTCACGGCGCCAAAAGCCCGGGGTCAAGCCACAAACTTGCAGCCTACTCGCCGGATACCAACCAAGAAAACACCAAAATACCTTTGCGATCAGTTTATTAGCATCGAGTGACCACTCAGCAGATCGCCGGCAGTGATACAGGCCCCAGCCCCCTTGCGCTCAGCGCTGTGGCAAGCCGGGTCAACGCCTCCCTGTCCGCCTCCTGCCAGCTCGTCGCCACCCCGCGCACCCCGTGATGGCGAAAGCCGTTAAGGCGAATGGGCACTGGCCCCAGGCTCTGCAGAAAGCTGGCCAGGCCAGCCTCCAGCTTGCCATCGGCATCGATGAAATCGCTGCGTCCCGGCACATGGAGCAGCCGCAGCTCGGCCAGCTTGCCGTGGCTTGCCAACAGGTGCAGCGAGGCCAATACCCGCTCGCGACCATAACCGGTCAGAGCGTGATGCACCGAGTCGCGCCACCCCTTGAGATCGATCATGGCGCCGTCGAGCAACGGCAGCAGTCGCTGCCAGCCGGTTTCGGCCAGCGAACCGTTGCTATCGAGCAGGCAACTGAGATGAGCCAGATCCGGCGCCCCCTTGATGGCGGAAAACAGCGCAACCACGAAGGGGAGCTGGGTGGTCGCCTCACCACCGGAGACGGTAATGCCGGTCAGCAAGGGGCCGTAGCGGCGCAGTAGAGCCAGCACCTCGACCACCGTCATGGTGGCGGTCTTGGGGTTGGCGCTGCGCGGGCAGGCATCCAGACAAGCGTCGCAATCGGTGCAGAGCGCCGCCTGCCAGCGCACTCTGCGCTCGCCAAGACAGCCCTCATCCAGAGTGAGGGCTCCGCTCGGGCAGACCGCGAGGCAGTCACCACAATCGTCGCACAGCCCTATGGTGTGCGGGTTATGGCAGCCGGGGCAGCGGAAGTTGCACCCCTGCAGAAACAGCACCAGCCGGTTGCCCGGCCCGTCGACGCAAGAGAACGGCAGCACCCTGCTCACCAGGGCGCTGCGTGTTGGCAAGGCGTCAGCCATCAGGTTCGAGCTAAATACTCGCAGATGGTCGATTCGTGGGCGACCACCCGCGGCGCCCGCTGACGGATGGCGGTCACTTCACTCGCCTCGGCACCGAGGCAAGTGGTCTGCAACCGCGAGCCTTCCTCTGCGAAACGGGCCACGTCGCTCTTGCGGATCATGTAGCCGGTCACCCGTACCAGATCGCTGTCGGCCACGTTGGCGGTGAACTCACGCATGCCGATGGCGAGCGCCCCCTTGCAGAGCTGCAACAGCGCCTGCGGGTTCTGGCGGATGGTGGGATCCAGTGTCAGGATCTCGCTGATCCCCGAGTGGTAATAAGTGTGGTGCGGCGCCAGCGCCAGCACATGGCTGGCCGGATCCGGCTCATGGCCGTAAGGGATGCGCACCCCGGGGGTGACGGCCACATCGATGCTGAGGCCACCCTGCGAGTGCAGCAGCGCGCGGCCACCCGAGGCGTGAGTTTGCGGCGTCGCAGTGACATATTCCGAGAGCTGGGCCGAGATGCGATAGCCAAGCTGGTTCGCCTCCTCGCCGTGGCCATAGCGATCCGGCAGGTTCTCTTTATCCATCAGGATATTGACCGCTTCCGCCATACCATAGATGCCGAACATTGGGACGAAGCGATCCTCATCCAGCAGCCCCTCCTTGACCAGGAAACTGTCGAAGAAGCCGGACTCCTGATGCAGGAAAGCGGCACGCACGGCGATCAGTTGGGAGGTCAGACGGCAATAGTGAGGCAGCAGGCAGCCGAGGAAGTCATCGATCCCCTGGCACTGCTCGGCGACCCGCTTGAGAGCGATCCGCACCAGGGTATTGGCGCCACCGGCCTGCGGCAGGGCGTTGTAGCAGCTGACGATGCCAAAACCGCGGGCATCGAAGGTATCGCGGTGGATCGGGTAGTTGGCAATGTGCGGCTTGCTGCACTCGGCGATGCTCTTCACCGCCTGCAACAGCAGATCGTCCGGGGTCTGCTCGGGATCGTGGAAGAAGGTGAGGTTCGGCGCCACCTGTTTGAGCTCATTGTCGATACGCAGGATCAGACGGCAGATACGGTTGTCATCCGGCCCGATGTTGACGTGCATAAAGGCGTCCGGCAGCACCCTGTCCAGATAGACCCAGAACCCCTTCAGCTTGCGATAGAGGGTCTCGTCATCCAGCTCACCGACAAAGGGCAGCAGCAGATGGTCGAGTCGACCCAGCCAGACCGGCATGCCGGTGACGGAGGGCACATGGTGATAGAGAATGCGCAGGGCATCGAGCGCCTCATCGAAATCCTGCGGCGCCGCCAGCTCCAGCCAGGCGGATCCCTGACTCAGGAATTTTTCATAGTCCGGCAGCACATAGCGCGGCTTGTAGGGGGCGTGCCCCTCGAACATGTCGCAGATAAATCCCTGCACCATTGCCTCGGCGACCGCCGGTGGCAGCTCGGGGTAAGGCAGCGCATTTTCGGCGGCCAGCGCCAGGGCATGACTCTTCTGGGCGGCAGAGAGGTGGTGATCACGCACTATGCGCTGACAGGTTTCGGTGAAAGACATGGGGAGCTCCTTGGCGGATAGTCCCTAAATCCTCACACTTGAGAGGTGTTTTTTGAAGTGACATTCACAACATGGTGGATATCCATAAAAGACATCCACCATGCGGGATCACGGCTCAGCCGAACCAGGTCAGCAGCGCCGCCAGCCCCCCCTGCCAGCGCAGCAGGAAGAAGCCCCCCATGCCCACCACGACCGTCGGTAGCCGCAGCAGGGTCAGCGCCGTCACCAGCAGGGTGGCGGCCAGGTAGTCCTGATCCCACACCAGTCCCTTGCCCGACTCATAGCTAAAGACGATGGGCAGCCAGATGGCGGTCAACACCGACTGGGCCGAGAAGCTGAGAAACGCCCCCATCTCGGCACCCGGTTGATAGCGGGTCAGCCGCGAGAAAAAGGCGAAGCGGTTGAAGAAGGTGATCAGGGCCAGCAGGCCTATCATCAGCCAGCTCATGGTCACCTCCTCATCCGATGCAACACATAACCCACCACCATGCCGGCGAGTGCCGAGATGATGATGTAAACCTCCGCCAGCAGTGGCTTGGTGAGCAGCGCAGTGCCGCCACTCACCAGGGTCGCCGCCACCATGGGCAGGTTCTTCATGGCGGGAATGGTCATGGCAATGAAGGTGGCGGCGATGGCAAAGTCCAGCCCCATCTTGTCCAGCCCGTCTATGTACTGACCAGCAGCGATACCGAGCAGGGTCGCCAGATTCCAGAACAGGTAGAAGATGAAACCGGCGATCAGCGCGTAGGCCGGGTTGAAGCTGCCGCTGCGCTCCCTATCCTTGAGCGCCACCGCGAACATCTCGTCGGTCAGGAAGAAGGCCAGGCTAGCCCGCCAGCGCAGAGAAAGCGGCAAGACATCGCGGCGGAAGGTGAAGCCGTAGAGCAGATGCTGGGAGGTGATCACCATGGTGGAACCCATGATGGGTAGCAGAGGCGTGCCCGCCCCGAACAGCGTGGTGGCCGAGAGCTGGGCGGCACCGGCATAGACCAGCAGTGACATCAGCTGTGCCTGCAACGGGCTAAGCCCCGCCTGCAGCGCCAGGGCGCCACACAGGATCCCCCAGGGGATCACCGAAATGGAGAGCGGGAGCATATCCAGGGTGGCGCGCCACCAGAGCACGTGGGTGCGCTCGGCTACAACTGATTGGGTACTGGTTGCTGACGGCATGGGATCATCCTTGTTACATCTACGGCAAGCCGGAAAACTAGCACAGCAAGGGGACAGATACCAAGGGGGCAGCAGACAGAGAAGGTATGGAGGCAGCCGAACAGTCGCGCGCCACCCTGATGGTGGCGCGCGACAGGCAATCAGGGCTGGATGACAATGGGGGTTCCGGGTTCGATGGCGTTCCACACTTCGTCCAGATCATGGTTGAGCATTGCGATGCAACCATTGGTCCAGTTGGACGGCTGCAAACGGGTGTTCCCTATGCTGTTGCGCTGACCATGGATCATGATCATGCCACCCGGTAACACCCCCATCTCGTTAGCCGCCTTGATGTCGTCCAGGTTCGGGTAGTTGATGTGGATGGCCTTGTAATAGTTGGAGTTGGTCTTCTTGTAGTCGAGGATGTAGCGCCCTTCCGGCGTACGCTGATCCCCTTCCCGCTGCTTGTGACCCTTGGGGGCCGGCCCCAGGGCGATCCAGTAGCGTTTGACCTCCTTGCCGTCCTTCATCAGGGTCAGGCTATAACTCGACTTTTTCACCACCACCATATCGGCGGACAGGGTGGCAAAACTCAGTGCGGGCCACAGCCCCAGCAAACACAGTAATACGACTCTCATTCCATCCCTCGACAAGCCTCTGATAAGGGCTTTTCTTGTTACCAAATCATCTGAACTGCACCGCCCCGAGCGGCGGGCGAGCGCCATCATATTGGATCGCCATCAATACTCAATATATCCAGAGAAACATATCCCGCGCCAGCTTTTAAGAATTGTTACAATTAACAGCCAAAACAATGGGATATCCCCCCTATCTCGGGATAGTCCCCCCCTAGCGATTGGGGGAAGATAAGGCGCTTTTCACCTATCAGGAAATCTCCATGATGCGATACCGACTCTCCTTGCTGATCTTGCTGATCTGCGCCCCCCTGCAGGCTGCCGAGCCGCTCTGGTTGCGCGAGCCAGCTCTCTCCCCCGATGGCAAGCAGCTTGCATTCACCTGGCAGGGACGCATCTACCTGAGCGCAGGGGACGGCGGCCTCGCCACACCGCTCACCGGCAGCGACTACCTGAGCCAGCGTCCGATCTGGTCACCGGACGGCAAGCAGATTGCTTTCGCCGCCAATCTCTATGGCAATGAAGATGTGTTCGTGGTGCCGAGCGAGGGGGGTGAGATGGTGCGGCTGACCCGGGATTCGCGCCCCGATCTGCCCCAGGCATTCAGCACCGATGGCAAGCAGCTGTTGCTGAGCAGCCAGCGCCTGACCAGTCCGGAGGCGGATCACTTCGTGGCAGAGGGGCTGCAAGCCAGCGCCCTCTACTGGACCCCCATAGATGGCGGCGCACTGACCCCGGCGCAGCCCCTGCCAGCCACCCTGGCCCGCCCCCATGGCAACCAGCTGGCTTATCAGATGCCAGGCATGGATCAGCCATTTCGCAAGCACCAGCGCTCCTTTGCCGTCTCTCGCCTCTGGCTGTTCGATGGCAAACAGCATCGCCAGCTGACCGAAGACAGGGTCGCCGCCAGCGATCCCGTCTGGGATGACAAGGGCGAGGCACTCTATTACCTGAGCGAGCGCAGCGGCGATTTCAACGTCTGGCAACGGGAGCTGACCAGCGGTCAGGATCGCCAGCTCACCCACTATCAGGGCCATCCGGTACGTGGCCTCAGCGCCTCCCGATACGGCGATCTGGTCTGGTCCTGGCAAGGTGAGCTCTACCGGCTCGATGCCGGCAGCGAGGCGCCCCGCAAGCTGGCGATCCGGCCGCGCTGGGCCCAGGCTCCCGACGAACAGAGCGACGCCCCCGTCGTCATCGACGAGGCCCTCGCCCGCCAGGATGGGGAGGAGGTGATCCTGGTGAGTCAGGGGGATCTGTTTGCGGTCGACACCCGCCGTGAGCGGGTACGCCAGCTCACCCGCCACCCCAGCGAGCAGTCATCGCCGCGCTACGTGGACAAGGAACAGGAGCTCATTTATCTCTCCGAGCAGGAGGGGCCGGCCGCCCTCTATCGCCTGAAGAAGGCGCAACCGGACCGGCTGTTCAGCGAGCCCGGCCCCCTCATCGAAGAGAAGCTGCTGGCCATGCCGGGCGTTGCCATCAGCAAGCCGACCCTTTCCCCCGACGGCAAGCAGCTCGCCTTCGTGGTGGACGGTCAGGCCGTGCACCTGCTGGATCTGGCCAGCGGCAAGCAGCGACCGCTGGTCGCCGCCGAGTTCAACCCCTCTCGCCACGCAGTGGAGCTGGCCTTCGCCCCCGACGCTCACCATCTGGCACTGACCATACAGCCCGACTCGGCCCAGCAGGAGATCGCCGTCATCGACACCCGGGACGCCAGAGCCAAGCCGGTCAACGTCAGCCTCAACGGTTATCAGGACGGCAGCCCGGCCTGGAGTCAGGATGGCGGTATCCTCTATTGGCAATCCGCCAAATACGGCAAGCTCGGCGCCGACGGTGAGCCGCTGGATGGCAGCCTGCTCGGCCTCTACAGCAGCCGTGCCGCCAAGAGCGACTTCCTCGCTGAACAGGCGCCCCCCAAGGCGGGTTACGGCTTCGAGAGCGACAAGCTGGCACACAGGGAGGCACTGCAGCTGCAACCACGCGGCCCCGTCCTCGCCAGCCGCATCGTCGATGATCACCTGATCTATCTGGTGGAGGAGACAGATGCCAATGGCGAGCGCGAGATCAAGGGCTACGCCCAGGCGTTGCGCAAGGGAGAGACCCGGCTGCTGTTCGCCGAACAGCCTGGCCCTGCGCTGGCCAGCCTCAATGAGGACGCCAGCCTAGCCACCCTGGTGCGGGAGGGGGAAATTGCCCTCATCGACCCCCGCTCCGGCGAAGCCAGCAGACACCCTTACAACCTGCTGATCACCGCCAGCTGGCGGGATCGGATGACTGCCGTCTTCGACCAGATCACCCGGCTCACCCGGGACGAATTTTATCGGGCCGACATGAACGGGGTGGACTGGGATGGCTATGTGGCGGCCTATCGTCGCCAGCTGCCCGGCATCCGCAATGGTCGGGACTTTGGCAATCTGCTGGCGGAGCTGGCCGGCGAGCTGAACGTCTCCCACACCTGGGGCTATGGCCCGGCGCCCTTCCCGCGGCTGCCCGATGATACCGCCAGCCTCGGCGGCTACTGGCACGAAGACAAGCACGGGGTAACACTGACGGCCCTGCTGGCTGGCGGCCCGCTGGATCAGGAGACGGATCTGGTACCGGGCGCCCGCCTGCTGGCCATCAACGGCGCAGCGCTGCACAGCCTGAACGAGCTGGATGCCCTGCTCAATCACCAGGCCGGCCAGCGACTGGCCCTCACCCTGCTGCCAAAGGGAAGCAAGGATACGGTGCAACTCGATGTCACCGCCATGGGCTTGCCGCAGGAGTACCGTCTGCAACTGGATGGCTGGGTCGCCAAGCGCCGCGCACAGGTGGCGCAACTGAGTCAGGGGCGGGTTGGCTATGTCTATCTGCCGGAGATGAGCAGCGCCGTGTATGAGGAGATGGTTGCCGATGCCCTCGGCCGTCAGCGCAATCGCGAGGCACTGATCGTGGACGTGCGCTTCAACAAGGGCGGCTACCTGGCCAACACCCTGGTGGAATTTCTGACGGGCAACGGCAGCGCCAAGGGGATGGCACGCAGCTGGCCACGGCTCGGCAAGGGGGAGACGGACGCCGCCACCCGCCAATGGACCAAGCCCTCTGTGGTACTGGTCAACGCAGGTAGCTACTCGGAAGGCTCGGCCTTCCCCCAGTACTACCACACCCTCAAGGTGGGCCCCATCGTCGGCGAGCCAGTGCCGGGCACGGGCACCATGGTCTATGCCCACACATCCAGACTGATCCCGGGACTTGCCTACGGCATCCCGACCCTGGGGCTGAGCAATCCGGACGGCACCCTTTACGAAAATCAGGAGCTGATCCCGGACGTGCAGGTGGCACTCACCCCGACCGACATGGTTGGCGGGCGAGATCCCCAGCTGGAAGCCGCGGTAGAGGCCGCCCTCGCCCAGTTGTCAGCGAAACCGAAATAGCTCGCGATGCAGACGCCCGCCCGGCAACAACCGGGTCAGGGCCTCTGCCATCCCTTCCGGCCCACAGAACCAGACGGCAGCAGGCTTGTTCTGCGCAAGGCTGGCCAAGTCCAGCCGCCCCGCCTCCCGGTCCAGGTGCAGTTGATAGCGAACCCCGGTACGCTGACATAACTCGGCCAATCGCTGGTGATAGACGGCGCCGGCCAGATCCGGTGCACACTGGATCAATGTGATCCCCTCCCCCCGTTCACCACTGACTACCAACCCCTCCAGCCAGGCGACGAAGGGCGTAATACCGATCCCGGCGCCAAGCCAGAGCGACTGCCCCCGGCGAGCGGGACAGACAAAGGCACCATAAGGCCCTGTCACCGTCACAGCGTCATCGAACCGGGCCGCCTCGACCAGCTGACGGGTATGGTCTCCCAGCGCCCGCACCGCGATCACCAGCTGACGCTTGTCCGGCGACACCCGCACCAGCGTGAAAGGATGAGGGCCCTCCTTCGCATCAAACTCGAAGAAGGCAAACTGGCCTGGCCTGTAGTGCGACAGCGGCGTCTCCAGCTGCAAGGTGAATTCACGGGTACTGTCCGCCAGGGTGCGCAGCGCCACTATGCGGCCCTGATGACGATCCCGCTGACCGGTCAAGCCCAGCAGGGAGTAAACGGCAGCCACCGCCCCTGCACCGCCCAGCAGAGCGATGCCTAACCCCACGGGTGTCAGCAGGCCAATCTGGGGCAACAGGCAAAGAGCGTGTATCCACCCCGCCAGATAGATGAGCGGCGCCAGACGGTGGATCACCCGAAAACGGCCATAGCTCACCAGTGATAACAGGCTCACCACCACCAGGGCGATCAGCAGATAGAAGCTCCACTCTCCCAGCGTATTGCCAAGGGCATGCAGGGAGATGCCATTACCTGTCCCCGCTCCGTTGCCCGCAGCCCGGCGGACAGGCCGGGTCAACCAGCCGGCCGTCACCGCCCACTTGGGCGCCTCCACCAGCAACCAGTGACTGGTCAGGGCCAGGGTCGCGGCCATGGCGCTGTGACGATGGAATCGCAACATGCGATCCAGCCCGCCACACCAGACTTCCAACCTCGGCAAACGCAGCGCCAGCAACAGGGTCAGCGCCATGTAGCCCAACCCCAGCAGGCCGGTCAGCAACAACATCTCATGGCGCCATGGCCAGACGCCATTGGCATCCCCTGCATATCCCGCCCACCAGATCACTGTCGCCAGCACCGGCAGCAGCCATAACGCCCGCTTGGTCACCATTTGTTGCTCCTTGTCCCGTCTTATTGTGCATTGCTCGCCCGGCTCACCCAACGGCCACGCTAGTATCCTTGCCCCATTACACGCCTGTGCCATGACAAGACTTTGCCAGCCAGAGGTGACTTGGTGACAGAGTGTGACAAGAGGGCAGACCCAAAAATGGGGCCTTATGGCCCCATGGTTAACCGGCTTTGCGCAATGCCCGCCTGCGTATCAGGCGAGAGAGCAGCCGATTGTAGTTGGCGCTCAGCAGCAAGATGCCGAGCAACAGCGCAAGATAGGGGAACAATGGGCCTGTCACGTGGGGAAAGCGGGGCAATTCGGGATCAGGGGCGCTGACGCCATGGCAGAAGGCCGAGGGTATGGCAGGCAGCAACAACATGAGTCACCGCGCCCCTGGCTGCGTGCAGCAAAGGGCGCGGCTCATATCAGGCAGACAGCGTCTTGACCGGTTGGCGGGCCAGTGCCAGCTGATATCTGTGCTCGGCCAGCTCCACCTCGCGACGCGCCTCTCCTACCTTGTCTTCGGCACGCTTCACCGCCGCCATCAGCTGGTTGTAGCGATCCCAGCTGCCGTTGTACTCGGCCACCTCATCATTAAAGCGCTGGCTGATCTCGTTGTACTGGCGGATCAGTGCATTGCTCTCGTCACACAACTGGTTGATCCGGGTAATCAGCCCCGCCTGAATGGTGCGGATCCGCTGATACTCGGCAGGGCTGTAGCTGCCGTTGTAGCTGTTGTGCTGCTGCACCAGCCGGTTGCGTTCCTGAAGGGCTTGGTTGCTGCGCTGATGGAGGGAGGCCTGCTCGCGCGGGTAGCGATCGAAGTTGGCCAGCAGCGCCTGCTGCCGGTCCTGCAGCGCGGTACTGGCTGCCACTTGCTGGCTGTAGTGGGCCTGAGCCATCGCCAGATCCTGACGACGAGCCTCGAGCGAGCGTTCCAGCTCACCCATATCCGGTATCTCCTCCGTCACCATGGTGGGATAAAAGTTGGCGATCTGGGGCGTGGTGACCCGCAGCGCCCGCACCGCATCAGCGCCATTGGCCTGATCCTGGTGATCCACGCCGCAAGGCTGGCCCTTGCAGACCAGATCCGGGCTGGAGAACTTGTACTCGTGGCTGTAGACCCCGAAACTGGAGGGGTAAGCCATCACGGTGGCGAAGGATCCCTGCACCCCGTGCCCCAGCGCATAATGGTAGGTGCCACCCGTGCCATCCAGCAGACGGGAGTGGTTGAGCCCCATGTTGTGGCCAAGCTCGTGCGCCAGCACTACGTCGCCGCAGCCGGTGGCGGTGATATGGCTGAACATGCTGTCGGCTTCCTTGGATACATCCCCGTCGGCATACGCCTTGCGACCATCGGCATAGGTGGCCGAGCCCCCCAGCCAGGCCAGCCCGCAACTGCCGTGGTCACCCGTGTTGGGCCGCATCAGCACCACCATGTCGGCGCCATAGCGGGTCCGCAGGGCAGGCACATCCTTGAAGGCTGGCACACGCTGCTTGGTCACATCCCTGAGTGCCTGGCCGTCCGTGCCACTATCCGGATAGTTCACCTGCTGGCTATGCACGGCACGCACCGTCAGATCCAGACCGCTGGCAGCATAGATCTGGTTGGTGACGTTGATCATGTGCTGGATCCGGGTCTGGGCATCTCCCTGATAACGGGCCGCCAGCCCTGGGCTGTGCAGTACCATCAGGTCGATGGTTTCCGCCAGTACGGGCGTGGCACCGAGCAAACCCGCAATCATGATCCCCAATGTCGTTTTCTGCATGTGATTTTCCCTCTGCTGTTGTTATTGATGAGTCGGGATCAGGGCGTCACTGCCGCCATGACCCCGATCCAGTGGCGGGTTCTTGTAAACCCAGCCCTTGCCCCCCAGCGTCTCGACGGAGTAACTGCCTTGCGGCGTGCCGATGAAGCCGAAGGTGGCTTGCTTGCCGACGGTGAAATTGACCGGATAGCTGTCACCGTCGACTCGTATTTCACCCTGCCAGTTGCGCTCCCCGCCGCGCTGCAGCTCCACCTTGGTCACCCTGGCTTCCAGCGTGCTGCTGTCCGGCAGCAGCAGGGTCACGCGATCGCCAACCTGGGCCTGCCCAAGCTCGCTGCCCTGCAAAGCGATCGGCAGGAGCTGTTCCACCCCCTCGCCAGGCTCCACCAGCGGAAAGTCGGCATCCACCTCGGCCACCTGCCAGGGAGCATCAAGCTGCTGGCTCCCATCCGCACGCAGCCGGCCAGGTTTGGCGGCCACCTCTGCCGGCGCGAACTTGATCTCGGGTGTCGACATCACGGCAAGCTGAGCCGGCTCTACCAGCTCGGGGGAGTCCACCAACCGCTCGCCGCTGTGGCCAGCCTCCAGGTCCGGCGCCGCTGGCTGCGGCCACAGGCACCAGCCGATCACCCCGGCCAGCAGGGTGCACAACCCCAGCCCCACACCCCATTTTGTCGCCTTCATATTGATATTCCAGTCAGAAACAAATCTTATAAAACAAGGTCTTGAGTTCAAAATGAGCCGGCATGCTAGAAACTGGTGACCAAGCTGGCATCCCCCTATATGGGGCGTCTAAAAGAGGAGGCGTGGCAGATCCAGCCGCCTGTGAAGGTCGATGAAACCAGTGCTGGCGGGGGCTGCAAAGGGGTTCAAATGATGCTTTTTATTCGAAATAGAACGACTTAAAAAACGGCGGACTCGATGCCATTCACCCCATATGGGTTAAACAGATTTGGCTGTACCGGCGGGCGGGCAACGGCGTACCCTGAGCCATCAATCAGGTCGAGGATGTTGAATGAAGGGTTTACAGACAACGTCACCCGCACTGGGCTGGCTGCTGATGTCACTGCTGGCGGCACCGCTGGCCGCCGCCCCCCTGACGCTGCAGGGTGAGACACAAAGTTACAGCATAGATCCCGACACCCTGGCCATTTCGGTCAACACGATCCCGGTCAGCGCGGGCCAACCCGCCCGCCAGGTCGATCAGTTGCAACAGGACGAGCAGCAGGCCAGCTGGCACTGGCCCGCTCAGGACGCCAGGGTGAACGTCAAGCTGGACGGCGATGACCTGCTGCTGACGCTGGTCAGCGACAGTCCCCGCCAACTGGCCTGGTACAGCCTGCCGAAAAACCAGACCCACCTGTCGCTGGCCTTTGGCGAGGGCAGCCGCTTCTCGGTACGCGACAGCGACTGGCTCGGCTATGTCGGCGACGAGCTGGCCGAGCTCAACACCCACCACGACCTCAAGCTGCCGCTCTGGAGCCAGGATGCGGGCAAGCAGACCTACAGCTGGATCCTGCAGACCCCTTATGACAACCAGCTCAGCTTCACCCGCAAGGGGGGACGGCTGCAGTTGAGCGCCCAGCACGAGTTCAGCAGCGTCAACCGGCAGGCCCCCATGGTGGTGCGCTTGAGCGTGGGGGATGACTGGCTGGCCGGCGCCCGCCGCTACCGGGCGTGGTTGCAGGGCGAGGGAGCCTGGCAGTCACTCGCCGACAAGTTTGCCCGCATTCCTGCCGGTCGGCGGCTGATCGGCGCCAGCCATGTCTATTTGTGGGGCGATGCCCTGCTCGACAGGCAGGATGTGAAGGATTGGCCCGGCCTGCAGGCCACACTCCGGCAACAGCCGGCCTGGCTGCAAGGCTTCAGCGGCGAGGAGCGAGCGGCACTGGTGGCTTCGCCGCCCGAGCCCTGGCAGCAGACGCTGATCATGGCCGGCCTCAACCGGCTGATTGCCAGCCTGCTGCCCCTGCCTGCCCAGCAGGGCCCCCTGAGCCAGAGCAAGGTGCTGGCCCTGCGCCAGCAGTGGGTCAAGGGCCAGTTCGGCGAGCAGCTGGTGGCGCAGGAGCGCTGGGGCCAGGGGCTATCGCTGCCTGTGGTTGAGGCGCTGCAACAGGCGGGGCTGCGCAAGCTTTGGCTCGGCACACCGCAATGGACGGCCGCCCTGCAACAGGGTGATGCCCTCACCGCCGCTCAGCGCCTGGGCTATCTGGTGGGCAGCTATGACTCCTACGATACCGCCATCCCCCCCGGCAGCAACGACAGCTGGCTCACCGCCCAGCTGCCTGTCGAGATCGGCAAGCGCTGCGCCATCCTTGAGGCCAACGGCACACCCAAGCCCGGATTCGGCGGAGAAGGGGTCTACCTCAACCCGGGTTGCACCCTGCCCTTCGCCAAGAGCCGCATGAGCGAGCTAGCCAGGACCAGCGGCATCAACAGCCTGTTCCTCGACGTGGACGGCACCGCCATGGCCTCCAACGATGACAACCCGGCTCACCAGCAGGGCAGCCAGGCCATGATCGCCGACCGCAACGCCCGCATGAGCTGGGTGGGGGAGCGGCTCGGGCTGGTGCTGGGCTCGGAGGATGGCAACGCCCTCACCAGCAAGCCGCTGATGTTTGCCCACGGCATCCAGAGCTGGGGCTTCGGTTGGGAGGATGCCGCCATGCGCCAGCAGGCCAAGTCCCCCTACTACCTCGGCAAATGGTGGCCGGACGAGGCGCCGCAGCTCTTCTTCCAGCCTGCCCGGCTCAAGCCGCGCTACCTGAAAACCGTGTTCAACCCGGCGGATCGACTGCCCCTCTACCAGGCCGTGTTCCACGACGCTGTGCTCAATAGCCACCACTGGCTGCTGGACAACCTCAAGTTCCCGGGCATCAAGGAGGAGCGCGCCCTGCTCGGCCTGCTCTACAACACGCCACCGCTTGTCAACCTGAGCCGCAGTACGCTGGACAGTCGCCTGCCGGAGCTGGTGAGGCTCGACAGCCAGTTTGCCCCGCTGCACGAGGCGCTGTGGGACAAGGCGCTGGTGGGATTCCGCTGGCGGGACGGGGTGGGCCGGGTGCAGGAGACCCGCTTTTCCGATGGCAGCCGGCTGGTGGCCAACTTCAGCCAAAGCACCATGATACTCGATGGCCACAAGCTGCCGGGCAGGCAGCTGCTGGTCGCCCTCAAGGGCAAGCCGGTGACCTTGCTGAAGATGTGACGCCCCCGCTCGTCATCTAAAAAGAGAGCCCTGCCAATTGGCAGGGCTCTTTTGCAGGCGGGGTTTCCTAACTCAGGGTGGCGTGCTCGGCCTCGCCATAGCGCCGGATCCAGGCCTCGAAGTCGGCCAGCATGGCTGCCTCCGAATGGCTGTTGTCGGCGACAAGCAGATCCCCGTGCACCACCCGGATGCGGGCATTGAGCGGCGCACCCTCGCCCGCCGGCGGCCGCTGCTGCGCCGCCGCCATGCAGGCTTGGGCCTGCGCCCAGGCATCGGCCACGCTCTGGTTGCATACCCGGGCCAGGGGGGCTGCGCTGAAGCCCTCGCCGGTAAGGCTCTGCAGCGTCTGGTCATGGGTCATGCCATTGCCCGGCCCCCAGAAGTGGGCGGCCAGATCCGGCCCGATGCGCGGGTTGTCGGTGAGATAGCCGTCACGCTTGAGGAAGTAGGCGCGGGTCTGCTCCACCGCCATCAGCGCCAGCAGATAGCCGTGGTAGGCACAAGCCGACTCTTGATTAAGGAGGTGCGGAATGGCCAGCAGCGGACGCGGGCTCTCAGTGCCGAGGATCTTGCGCTCCCACTGGCGAGCCAGCGCCAGCACGGCGGCCGGGGTGCGATCGCCGTCGGCCATGGCGTAGAGATCTCGCTCGAAGTAGGAGACCAGCGCTATCTGGCGCTCGTTGAAGGCACGAAAGGGCTGGCGCGCCTCTATCATCGCCTTGATGAGCGAATCGGGGATCGCCTCCCCCGCCTCGTTTCTGGCATAGCGCTTGAGCCAGTCAGCATCGTCCAGCAGGCTGTCGCAGAACATGGACTGGGTCTCGGCATAGGCCATGGAGGTGGGCGGGAACTCTTGGGAGAAACAGGGTGCGTTGCCGGTCACATTGGCAAAGTGGGCTGCGTGGCCCCCCTCGTGGAACAGGGTGTTGAGACCGCTCCAGCCGCTGCCTACCTGAGATGGGTTGGCCAGGCTGGTGAAATTGACCACGGCGGGCACCCACTTGCCCTCCTGCCAGAAGCTGGGCACAGGGCCGTGGCAGAAGCCGTTCTCGTATTTCCCCTCCCGGGTCAGCAGATCCAGGGTGAGGGTCGCGTCCCGATACTGGATGCCGAGCCGGCGGAAGCTCTCGACCCAATCCTTCAGCGCCCGGGAGAAGGGCACATAGGGATCGAGCTGACGGGTCACGTCGCCGCTGACGAAGTAACGCAGGTTGTGGGGCAAGAGCGCCGCCTCCCCCTTGGCCGCCAGTTCCGCCAGGCTCTGTTGCACCCGCTGCTCGGTGCGGGCGATGAAGTCATCCAGCACAACAAACAGCTGCGCCGGGCTCATCTGCTCGTTCTTGCGCACCTTGTAATCGAAATAGTCGCGATAGCCCATGGCGCGGGCGAAGCGGTTGCGAAGCAGCACTATCTCCAGATAGCCGTTGTCGACCACCCACTGCTCCAGGGTATGGAACATGGCGAGTGCGCTCTGGCGCACCGCTTCATCGGCGCTGGCAGCCAGTGCCGTGCTGGCGGCGGGCAGGCTGCCGGACACCTGGCGGCCCTGCTCGTCCAACAAGGTCAGCTTCAGCTCCCGGCGACGGGCGAACAGCGCCGCCTCGGCCGCTACCAGCTCATCCATCAGGGCGGCCGCCGCCGGATCCTCGATGACATTGCACTCGAAGAAGGCAATCCAGCCCCCCAGACCTCGCTTGAGCTCTGTCTCCTCGGCCAGGGCCTGCATCTCCCTCAGTACCGGCAGGCGCGCAGGATCGGCACAGAAGGCCTTGTAGGCCTGCTCGGCGGCGGTAAAACCGGCCTGATTGTCACTGGTGCCCATGTAGGTGGACCAGAACAGGTCCTCCTTGTGCCTGTGTACCTGCAGGTAGTCGGCGTTGAGCTGGTTCAAGTAATTCCTGGCAATGGAACTCATAAATTCCCTCTTGTTATGGGGCAGCCCCTGGGGCGCCCACTCCTTTTTTTGGTGAAATGCCAACTCATTCACACTTTTTGCAAATAGGGCAGGCAAATAGTGCGCCGGGATGCGCACAACCACGCTACCAAAAGTGAGGGTTTCTGTCTGCTGGCTATACTAATTGTCAACACGCTCAATTAGCGTTCAGTCACCACAAATCATTGAAAGTTAATTAAATGTTAACACCGAAATAACCAGGGCCATCGTCATGACTGGCCATAACCAGACCCGTACGGGAAAGAAGGAATAGCTTATGTTCAAGCTCGGTGATATCGCCGTGAGCCGCAAATTGATGTTGCTGCTCTCACTGGCACTGGTCGGCTTTATCGCACTGCTGCTCATCTCGGCCAGTGCCTTGCATCGCAATCTGATGAGTGAGCGGGAGGCACGACTGCAGGCTGTGCTGGATCTCGCCATGAGCCGGATCCAGGCCCTCGCTACCACACTGCCCGCCGCTCAGGCCCAGGCCGAAGCCAAGGCCATGCTCAGCAGCATGCGCTTCGATGGCGACAACTATCTGTTCGTGATCGATGAGACCCGCCACGTGGTGGTGCACCCCACCAAACCGGAGCTGGTCGGCCAGCAGATGGGAGAGAGCGGCACAACCACCGGGGCGCACTGGCAGCGCATGGTGGATCTTGGCAAGGGGGGCCAGCATGGCCGGCTGGAATATCAATGGATTGCCCCCACGGGTGAGACGGCCCAGAAAATGTCGCTGGTGGCGGGCTACCAGCCCTGGGGCTGGATCCTGGGATCCGGCGTGCCGCTGCAAGACATCGAGGCCACCATCTGGTCCCAGTACCAGCTGATGGGAGGCGCCACCCTGCTGGTGATCCTGCTGATGGGGCTGCTGGGTTTTGCCATCAGTCGCTCCATCGTCAATCCGCTGGCCGAGATCAAGCGGGCCATGCAGCAGGTGGCTGCCGGGGATCTGGTGGTCAGCATACCGATACACGGCAAGGATGAGCTGGGGGTCGTCGCCACCTGCACCAACCAGGGGCTCGACGCCATCCGTCACGCGCTGATCGAGGCCAGCCAGGGTGCCCGCAACGTGGCGGATGCCGCCCTGCGCATCGCCGCAGCCGCCGAGCAGACCAATCAGGCGGTCAACAGCCAGCGGGATCAGCTGGCTCAACTCGCCACCGCCATGAACGAGATGAGCGCGACCATCTCGGATGTGGCGGGCCACGCGGAAAATACTGCCCGCGATACCCAGGATGCCACCAGCGAGGCCGGGCTCGGCAACCGGGACGTGCATGCCAGCGTGCATGGTATTCAGGCACTGGCCACCGAGGTGGAGCAGGCCACACTGCAGGTCAATCAGCTCAAGGAGGGGGTGATGCAGATAAGCGAGGTGACCACCGTCATCAGCGCCATCTCGGAACAGACCAACCTGCTGGCGCTCAATGCCGCCATCGAGGCAGCCCGCGCCGGAGAACAGGGACGCGGCTTCGCCGTGGTGGCCGACGAGGTGCGCCACCTGGCGAGCCGTACCCGCCAGTCTACCGAGGAGATCCAGAGCACCATAGCCCAACTGCAACAGCGGGCCGTCACCGCAGCCAGCGCCATGGATGCCAGCCGCAAGCTGGCGGCGAGCAGCGTCAGCCAGTCGGAGAAGGCAGGGCAGGATCTCTCCCTCATCGTCAATCACATCCAGCACGTGAGCGATATGGCAACCCAGATAGCCACCGCCGCCGAACAGCAGAGCATGGTGGCCGAGGACATGAACCGCAACGTCAGCGGCATCAACGACTCGGCACTGGAGATGTCCCAGTCCGCCTCGCAACTGGCCCAGGAGAGCGAGCTGCTGGCCGGCCTCTCCCGCAGCCTGGACGAGCGACTGGCGGTGTTCAAACTCGGCAGCACCATAGACCGGCAACGGGCGCCCCTGCATCCGCAGACCGGTCAAACCGAACGTCCCCGCGTTCGTCACTGATCCGTCCGGCCCTGTCGCAATGCCCATCCCTGCCAGCCTCGCTGGCAGGTTTTTTTTATTGATAAAAAATGTCGTTTTTTTGCATCTTATCGAGATGATTCACGACATTCAGCAAGGTGAGTAGCTTAAATATACATTTAAGAACATCAAGTTAAGCATTCGCACCACGCCAAGGCGGTTAAGCTCAAACATTTATATTTAATTATTTAATCAAAACTAGTCATGATGAGATTGTCGTCAAACGAGACGGCACGACCCTTTATGTAGTCATTTTGCAAACTGGTTGAAAGGCCAGGACGCAAAGCCTCCGGTCTAAAGACATGTCGTCCAGGATAGCGGGGTTGCCACACGCAGGTGTGTATCGGGGAACTCCCCTGCCAACTTGACTGCCCACATCTATCGAACAGAGGACTGTATGGCAGCAAAAATCCAACTCAATCATATCGCGACGGCGCTGGCGCTGCTGGCCAGCGGGGGTGTGCTCGCCCACGGCTATATCAGCCAGCCGGAATCGCGCAACTATCTGTGCAAGACCGGTGGCAACAGCCAGTGTGGCGCGGTGCAGTGGGAGCCCCAGAGCGTGGAAGGCCCTTCCGGCTTCCCGCAATCCGGCCCTCAGGATGGTCAGATTGCCTCGGCGGGCAGTCCCAACTGGAGCGAACTCAACGCCCAGACCAGCGATCGCTGGGCCCGGCGGGAAGTGCAGGCCGGCCCCTTCGCCATCAGCTGGACCTTCACCGCCAACCACGTCACCCGCAACTGGCGTTACTACCTCACTAAACAGGACTGGAACCCGAACCAGTCGCTGACCCGCGCGGCCTTCGATCTCACCCCCTTCTGCGTGGTGGATGGCAACATGGTACAGCCGCCCAAACAGGTCACACACTGGTGCACCCTGCCAGAACGCACCGGCTATCAGCTGATCCTGGGGGTGTGGGAAGTGGGCGACACCAGCAACAGCTTCTACAACCTGATCGACGCCAACTTCAAGGGTGGCACCCAGCCACCACTGAGCTGGAGCCAGGGCGGCACCATCTACCCTTCCACCGATCTGGCGGCCGGTGACAGGGCCAGAGCCCTGGTATTCGACGCCAATGGTGTACGCCCCGATCTGCAGACCGAGCTGACTATCACCACCACAGAGCAGGGCCAGAAAAACAACTGGGCCCATGCCCTGGCCAGCAAGATCAATACCGAGCAGAGCCAGATCCGCGCCGGTCAGCAGAACGCCGACGGCCAATTCAACCCTGTCTACGGCCAGAACCCCGTCTACCTCAAGGCAGGCAGCACGCTGGAACGGGTCGAGATCCAGCTCGAACAGCTGGAGCCACCGGTGGGCAACGACATCAGCGTGAGCGGTCTGGAGAGCGAATACCTGCTCGACAACGGCAGGCTGACCCTCGACTTCACCGTCACAGCACAAGGGGATCTGGCCGTCACCAACACCCTGTATGACCACGGTGGTGTGGCCAAGGGCCACTCCTCTGCCGACATCAAGGACAGCAGCCAGAGCTTCACCATGCCGCTCGCGGGACTCAGCGCCGGCCACCATCAGCTGGTGATCGAGGCCAAGCCGAAGGCGGGTGGCGAAGCCCTGCAGCAGACGCTGGATCTGATGCTCAAGGATCCGTCCGGTGGTGACTACCAGTTCACCTTCCCGGAAGGGCTCAAGTCCTACACCGACGGCACCAAGGTGCTGCAACCCAAGAACGGCAAGGTCTATCAGTGCAGGCCCTTCCCCTCCAGTGGCTGGTGCAGCCAGTGGTCAGCCAGCACCACCCAATATGAACCTGGCATCGGTACCCACTGGCAAGGCGCCTGGATTGCGCTGAATTGATCCGGCTCCAAGCCATAACGCCATCACGAAAACGGGGAGCCACTGGCTCCCCGTTGTGTATGGTGTGACAAGCCTCAGATCTGGAAGTCGAGGGCTGGCTCGCCGCCCATGGCGCGAGCCTGAATGTCCGCCAGCGCCAGCTCGGGGTTGCAGAGCTGGATGAACTGCCAGGCGAAGTTGTGCTGGAACTGCCCCTGCTTGAGACCGATCCAGGCGGTGTGCGGCGCAAACAGCCGACTGCCGTCGAGCTGCACCAACCCCTTGTCACGCTGGGTGTCGAACGCCATGTCCGCCAGTATGCCGACCCCCATCTCCAGTTCGACATAGGTCTTGATGACGTCGGAATCCTGGGCGGTCAGCAGGATCTGCGGCGCAATCCCCGCCTCGGCAAACGCCTCATCCACCCGCGCCCGTCCGGTCAGCCCGGCCTGATAGGTGATGATGGGCCAGTTCGCCAGTGCCGCCAGTGTCAGCTCCCGCTCGGCGGTGAGGGGGTGCTGCTCGGGCACCACTATGTTGTGGTGCCAGCGGTAATAGGGAAACGCCACCACCCCTTCGCTCTTGTCGAGCTGCTCGCTGCTGATGCCTATGTCCACCTCGCCAGCCTGCACCAGCCGCACTATCTCCTCCGGGCTACCCTGGTGCAGCTCCAGCTGCACCAGCGGAAACTGCTCACGAAAGGCCTTCACCACCCGTGGCAGGGCGTAGCGTGCCTGGGTGTGAGTGGTCGCCACCAGCAACCGGCCCGATTCGCGATTGGCAAAGGTACTGGCCAGTTTGCGGATGTTGTTGGCGTCGTTGAGGATGCGCTCGGCGATCACCAGCAACTCCTTGCCCGGCTCCGTCATGCCGAGCAGCCGCTTGCCATAGCGAATGAACAGCTCTATTCCCAGCTCCTCCTCCAGCTCGCGGATATGGCGGCTGACCCCGGACTGGGAAGTGAACAGGGCATTGGCGACCTCGGTCAGGTTGTAATCCCGCCGCGCCGCCTCCCGAATAATACGTAACTGCTGAAAATTCACGTCATCGCCTCCTGCGCTGACTGGCCGGTCGGGGTCGACCCCGCCGCCGTTTTCTTGTTATCTGCCTGACCTGACTCCTCATCGAGTCCGGCAACGGCCTGACACCCTTGTATCCCAGGCGGGCTCACACCGCCATCCTATCTGTCCATTTCAATCGTCGATGACCGTCAGATCTGGTAGTCCGGATAGAGCTGAGCCTGTTTGGCGACCAGTCGTACCTCCTGACCCGATGTGAAGGCTTTGGCCTCCTCCTTGCTCAGTTCGGCCTCGAAGTGTGCACCGTTTGTATCCCCATTACCACGCAGTTCCACCCGGATGCGCGGCCCCATGGGTAACAGACGGGTGATGGTGGCGCTGATCCCGCCGGGCGCATCCGCCGGCAGTATCTCCAGCTCGTGGGGGCGCACATAGGCGATAGCCGCACTGCCATGAGCCAGATGATGAGCGCTGATGGGGCCGCCCAGCCACTGCTCGCCAATACCCAGGCCCTGCTCCGCCACCCGGCCGCGAAACTGATTCACACTGCCGAGGAAGCTGTGGACGAAGGAGCTGGCGGGCTGGTCATAGACCTCGGCCGGGGTGCCAATCTGCTCGACCCGGCCGGCGTTCATCAGCACCACCCGATCCGCCACCTCCAGCGCCTCCTCCTGATCGTGGGTCACGAACAGGCTGGTGACGTGCAACTCGTCGTGTAATTCGCGCAGCCAGCGGCGCAGCTCCTTGCGCACCTGGGCATCGAGGGCGCCGAAAGGTTCGTCCAGCAGCAACACCTTGGGCTGCACCGCCAGGGCGCGGGCCAGTGCGACCCGCTGGCGCTGGCCACCGGAGAGCTGGGTCGGATAGCGCTCGGCCACGTGGCTGAGCTGCACCAAATCCAGCAGCTCCTTGACCCGGACTCGGATCGCCGCCTCGGCCGGACGCTCGCTGCGCGACTTGACCCGCAGGCCGAACGCCACGTTCTCGAACACCGTCATGTGGCGAAACAGGGCATAGTGCTGGAACACGAAGCCGACGTTGCGCTCGCGCACATGGAGATCCGAGGCATCTTCCCCGCGAATGATGACGCTGCCGCTGTCGGCCTGCTCCAGCCCGGCGATGATCCGCAGCAAGGTGGTCTTGCCGCAGCCGGAAGGGCCGAGCAGGGCCACCAGCTCGCCATCATGAAAGTCGAGGTTGATATCGGCCAGGGCCGCGTACTGATTGAAATGCTTGTTGAGTTGTTGAACCTGAATGCTCATGGCTGCCTCTCTAAACCGTTAAATCGGGGTGGATGGCGTCTCTGAGCTGGCCAGCCCGCTCAGCTGGCCATGCTCGCCATCACTCCCCAATCCATATCAATGGGGTATCCGGGTCGGGCTGACCGCGCGGCCAGACCCGTGTCGCAATAACATCAATGGGACTTGGTGGGCTGCCCACGCAGCCGGGCCAGCAGTGTCTCTCCCAGCAGGGTGAAGATCCCGAACAGGGCCAACAGGCTGGCCACCGCGAAGGCGGCGCCGGTCTGGTACTCGTTGTAGAGGATCTCGATGTGCAGCGGCAGGGTATTGGTCTGGCCACGAATATGGCCTGAGACCACGGAGACGGCACCAAACTCCCCCACCGCCCGGGCAGTACAGAGCAGCAGGCCATACATCAGGCTCCAGCGGATGCCGGGCAGGGTGACCCGCCAGAACATCTGCAAACCGCTCGCCCCCAGCATGATGGCGGCTTCTTCTTCTTCCGGGCCGCGCGCCTCCATCTGGGGCAGCAGCTCGCGGACCACGAAGGGCACGGTAATGAAGGTGGTCGCCAAAATGATGCCAGGGGTGGCGAAGATCACCTTGATGTCGTGCTCGCTCAGCCAGTCGCCAAACCAGCCGCGGCTGCCAAACATCAGCACGAACATCAGCCCTGCAATCACAGGCGAGACAGAGAACGGCAGATCTATGATGGTGATGAGCAGCTGCCGGCCAGGAAAACGGAAGCGCGCTATGGCCCAGGCCGCCGCGAGCCCGAACAGCAGGTTGAGGGGAACCGCGCAAAGTGTGACCAGGGCGGTCAGCCCGAGCGCACTCAGGGCATCCGGCTCGCTGATGGCGTGCCAGAAGAAGGCCAGCCCCGGTCTTAGCGCCTGAATGAAGACGGTGGCCAGCGGCAGCAGCAGCAGGGCAGCAAACCAGCCGAGGCCAACCGTGATGAGCAACCACTTGACCCACTGGGGTTCACGGATCACGGTCGGCGCCTTGCGGCCGGGCGCCGCCTCCACAGGGGCAACCTCAATGGTGATGGCAGATGAACTCATATCCGGCTCCCTCCTATGCGCGCCCAGCTCCAGGCCTGCAACTTGTTGATCAGCAATAACAGGATGAAAGAGATGAGCAGCATGACCACCGCGATGGCGGAAGCACCGGCATAGTCGTACTCCTCCAGATGACTCATGATCATCAGCGGCGCGATTTCGGAAACCATGGGCAGGTTGCCAGCGATAAAGATGACGGAGCCGTACTCCCCCACCCCACGGGCAAATGCCAGCGCAAAACCGGTGATCAACGCAGGTACCAGGGTAGGCCACAGCACGCGCTGGAAGGTCTGCCAGCGGTCAGCACCCAGGCTGGCGGCAGCCTCCTCCTGCTCTGTCTCTGCTTCCCGCAGCACGGGCTGCAGGGTGCGCACCACGAAGGGCAGGCCGATGAAAGTGAGCGCAATCACCACCCCGATGGGGTTGTAGGCGAGCTCTATCCCAAACGGGGCAACCCACTGTCCGATCCAGCCGTTAGGGGCGAAGATGGCGCACAGGGCAATACCGGAGACGGCGGTGGGCATGGCGAACGGCAGATCGATCAGCGCATCCACCAGCCGGCGACCGGGGAAGGTGTAACGCACCAGCACCCAGGCCAGGATCAGGCCGAACAGGCTGTTGAGCAGCGCCGCGATAAAAGCGGCCCCGAAACTCAGGCGAAAGGAGGCGAGCACCCGCGGAGAACCTATCACCTGCCAGAACTCGGCGAGGGTGAGATTGTTCACCGCGAACAGCACCAGCGCGGAGATCGGCAGCAGCACCAGCACGCCCAGGTAGAGCAGGCTGAAGCCGAGGGTTGGGCCAAAGCCCGGCAGGACGGAGTAAGAACCAAATCGCATAACGCTTCCGTTTGTTATGAAAAACATTCGATATCGCGATTCTGCGCATTCCTGTTTGGGGCAACAAACACCAATAATGCCTTTGCTAAGCACTTTTTTATCTAACAACGGCGGATCAGGCTTTTAGAGCCATAAAATGAAAAAAAGGTCTTTTATATAAATAAAAGACCTAAAAAATGGCGCGTCGTGCCATGTACCAAGCCATCAAACATCAACTGTTATGGTGTCTGGCGCTATCTCTCTCCTTGTCAGCGTATTGAACTTGATCCGCGAGAACATCAACGGAAACTGAGAGCTGCGCGCCGCCCCCACACGGCCGGCGCCGGTTCGACCACCATCTCGGCCCGCCGATAGAGAGTGCCGAGCAGATTGAGCCCCTGCTTCCACTCTCCATGGCCGGACTGGGCATTGATATGGCCCACTTCGCCGGCATCGAACAGCGGCACCTGCCACTGGCGGCTCCAGTATTCGGCCCGCTCGAAGCTCATCCAGGGATCGTTGCGACTGGCGATCAGCTGGGCCGATACCTTGAGCGAACCCGCCAGCGCCTCATCCACTATGCCAAAGTGGGCCGGGTCGGCCGGCGCCACGATAAACAGCGAGGCCACCTTGTCGGGCTGCTGACGCGCCGCCGTGATGGCCGCCAGCGCGCCGAAGGAGTGAGCCACCAGATGGGCCCGGCCGCGCCGACTGCGCAGCTTGCTCGCCAGCTTGGCGCTCCAGACCGTCAGGTCCGGCTTGTCCCACGGCAGGCCAGTCATACGCTGCCAGTGAGGGAAATATTGATGCCAGCGGCTCTGCCAATGATCCGGCCCACTGTTGTGCAGACCGGGAACCAGGAGGATCTTGTTCATCTTGGTACTCCTATCAGCTGGCACAGGGGCCAGTTCAGTGATGGATATGGCGGCTATCAACGACCCGGCTGGTAAATCTGGTCAAACAGACCACCCTGGGCGAAGTGTTTCTTCTGGGCCTTGTCCCAATCCCCTTCCAGATCCTTGACGGTAAACAGAGTCAGTTGCGGGAACTGGGCCGCAGCCTCCTTCAGGATCGCCGGATTGCTGGGGCGGTAGTGATATTTGGCGATGATGCGCTGCCCCTCGTCGGAGTAGAGGTACTCGAGATAGGCTTTGGCAACCGCTTCGGTGCCATGTTTCTTGGCCACCTTGTCCACCACGGCCACCGGCGGCTCCGCCAGAATGGAGACCGACGGCACGACCAGCTCGAACTTGTCGCGGTTGCCGGGCTGACCCAGTACCAGCAGGGCTTCGTTTTCCCACGCCAGCAGCACGTCGCCGAGGCCGCGTTCGATGAAGCTGGTGGTGGCACCACGGGCCCCGGAATCCAGCACTTTCACATTCTTGTAGAGATCGCCGACGAACTGTTTGGCTCCCTCCTCACTGCCGCTCTGTTTCAGGGCATAGCCCCAGGCCGCCAGATAGTTCCAGCGCGCCCCGCCGGAGGTCTTGGGGTTCGGCGTCACGATGGCGATGTCTTTGCGCACCAGGTCGCCCCAATCCTTGATCTGCTTGGGATTGTCCTTGCGCACCAGAAAGACGATGGTGGAGGTATAGGGAGATGCGTTGTTGGCCAGCCGGCTCTGCCAATCGGCGGCGATCAAACCCTGCCTGGCGACGGCGTTGATGTCATAGGCCAGCGCCAGCGACACCAGGTCTGCTTCCAGCCCGTCCACCACAGCGCGGGCCTGCTTGCCGGAGCCACCGTGAGACTGGCTCACCACGACGTCGTCACCCGTCTTGGCTTTCCACTCCCTGGCGAAGGCGCCGTTGTACTCCTGAAACAACTCGCGAGTCGGATCGTAGGAGACGTTGAGCAGGCGGATCTCGGCGGCGTTCGCCTGGCCGAGGGCCAGCAGAGAAAACAGGGTGAGGGCGGTCATTCGCAGTGTCATGGTGATACTCCATATCGTTGGGTTGAATGCAGCATGCCGTGGGCTTGTTATGCCGAGAACCAAGAAATAACGCTTTGCTTATCTCTTTTGCTCATATCAACCCGCCGACCGGCTCCGCTCGCACACTCTGTGAGCCATGCCTCCCTGCCCCCCCGTTGGCTGTGCCATCATGGGATCCAGGCCATGACACAGCGAAAAGGAAGTCGTTATGTGGATCAATGCGGACCCCATCAATGGGGCCATGGTGTCGCTGGCCATCGGCCTCATCATAGGGTTGGAACGCGGCTGGCAGGTGCGCCAGCTGGGGGACAACCAGCGCATCGCCGGGATGCGGACCTACGGCCTCATCGGTCTGCTCGGCGGTGTCTGCGCCCTGCTGCTGCCGACGCTGGGCCCCTGGCTGCCGCTGCTCGGCCTGCTGGCGGTGGTGACGGGCTGCGGCCTCTCGGTCTGGCTGGCACAGCGCTGGCAGGGGGAGTTCGGCCTCACCAGTTCGGTCGCCATGCTGCTCACCTACCTGCTTGGCCTGATGTCTGTGCTGCTGAGCCCGAGCGAGGCGGTGGCCTGCGCCGTGCTGGCAGCCCTCTTGATGGGGCTCAAGGGCAAGATCCAGCAGGGGATGCTGTTTCTGAGCGAGACCGAATTCCACGCGACCCTGCGCTTTCTGCTCATCTCCCTGGTGCTGCTGCCTGTGCTGCCCAACGAGGAGATGGGGCCCCTCAATGCCTTCAACCCCTTCAAGATCTGGCTGATGGTGGTGGTGATCGCTGGCATCTCGTTTTCGGGACACTTCGCGGTACGCCTGCTCGGCACCCGGTCGGGACTGGTGCTCACCAGCATACTGGCCGGGCTCGCCTCCTCCACCGCCCTCACCCTGCAGTTTGCCCGCCTCAACAGGGAACAGGGCGGGCTGGAGCGGCTGCTAGCCACCGGCATCCTGCTGGCGGGAGCCACCATGTGGCTGCGGCTGCTGGTGCTGGCGTTGCTCATTCACAGCGAGCTGGCGATGCGCCTGGCGGCGCCTTTGCTGCTGCTGGCGGCGACCGTCTACGGCTTCGCCTTCTGGTTCTGGCGCCAGCGCGAGGAGCTGACCGATAGCCCGGTGCAGCCCCAAACCAGCAACCCGCTCGATCTCGCCACCGCCATCAAGTTCGGCCTGCTGCTGGCGCTGATCGGCTTCATGGCCACCCTGCTACAGAGCAAGGTGGGCAACTCCGGGGTCTATCTGCTCGCGCTGGTATCAGGGATCACGGACGTGGACGCCATCACATTGTCGCTCTCCCAACTCTCCCACAAGGAGCTGGCGCTGGAGGTGGCTGCCCGCGGCATCCTGCTCGCCGGGCTGGTCAACTCGCTGGTGAAGGGGCTGCTGGCGCTCGGGATCGGCGGGCGCAGGCTGGGGCTGAGGGTGCTGCTGCCCTACTTCATCTCTGCCCTGCTGATCCTGCCGCTCATCTGGCCGGGTGCCTGATGTTGCTGCAAGTGACAGCCTGACGGCGCCGGAGTGCTCGCGTATAATGGCGCCTCTTGCATCTTTCGGAGGTAGGCATGGCAAGCGATTGGGACAAGGTACTGGCGGGCGGCGCCCTGGATAGCCAGAGCGAGGAGATAGCGAACGACCGGATCCGCGGCCAGGCGCTGCTGGCACAACTCAATGCCTCCCCGGCAGGGGATCAGCCCCTGCGCCAGCAGATCTGCCGTGAACTGTTCGGCCACTGCCCCGACTCCTGCTGGATCAGCACCCCCTTCACCTGCGAGTTTGGCCGCAACATCCATATCGGCGAGAAGACCTTCTTCAACTTCAACATCACCATACTCGACGTGGGCGAGGTGCATATCGGCAGCCATGTGCTGCTGGCCCCCAACGTGCAGATCTACACTGCCACCCACAGTACGGAGTATCTGGAGCGGCGCAACTGGGCCGCTTACAGCAAGCCGGTTCACATTGGCGACGACTGCTGGATCGGTGGTGGCGCCATCATCTGCCCCGGCGTCACCATAGGACCGCGATCCATCATAGGCGCCGGTGCCGTGGTCACCCGCGACATACCGGCAGACTCGGTAGCGGTGGGCAACCCCGCCAAGGTGATCCGCACCCTGACCCCGGATGCCCACCGTAACAGGGAGCTGGCACTGTGATCTGGCTTGCCCTGCTCCCCCTGCTCGGGACGGCCTGGCTTGGCCTTGCTGACGCCAACTGGTGGCCGCTGGCCATCGTCACCACCATGAGCCTGCTGACGGCGCTGGCCTATGCCCACGACAAGCGGCAAGCCATTCGCGGTGGCTGGCGCATTCCCGAATCCCGCCTTCACCTGCTGGAGCTGTGCGGCGGCTGGCCCGGGGCCCTCGTGGCCCGTCACTGGCTGCGCCACAAGACCCAGAAGGGCAGCTACCGGCTGGTGTTCTGGTTTATCGTGCTGCTGCACCTCACCCTGTGGGGACTCTGGCTCGGCCGACCACTCTGGCAAGGGATTTAAGGAGCGCCAGGGCTCCAGCACTACAAGCGGCCAGACGATCAAAAGAGTGAGGCGGTTTGTGCATCGGCACTGTCCTGAGCTGAAGGCTCATACTTCCGACCAGTGCGGGCATTGCGACCCATCCCGGCGTATGAGACAACAAAGGGCCTGCAAGGCAGGTTTTCTCGCGTGTTTATCGACAAGGAGTCACCCATGACCATGTGGACAGGCATAGTCCTGATCGTCTTTATCAGCATGCTGTTTGGTTATCTCAGCAAGCGCGCCCGCTATCAGCTGGGGGATATCCGCATCACGGATCGCCTCGGCAAACAGGATGTGCTCATCAAGGAGCTGCAGGAACGGATTGCCAATCTGGAAGCCATCGTCATCGAAGAGGAGAAGCGCCGCCCGTTCAAGAATCTGTGAACTGGCAGCCACGGCGGCAAACCGGCCAGCCTGGCGCTGCAAGGGTTTGCCGCTTCTCCCGCCCCCCTTCCCCCTCCCCCGTTTCGCCCCAAAAACTAAATTCGGAGCAGGATCAGCGACCTGCCCACGACTGCCGCATTCTTAACCAAACTGGCCCAATCCCTGCTCTATCACTGTCACCAGCCGTACCGGAGAGTGACACCATGATCAGCACCCTGCTTCCCATCGCCTCGATCGCCCTCAAGCTGGGCAGCTATCTGCTGAGCAGCAACGCCAAGGCCCAGCCCGCACCTGCGCCGGTACAGGAAGAACGCCTGCCGCCCACAGTCCAGAGCCTGTTCCAGCGGCTGGGGGTCAAGGATGCCGACAGCGAACAGAACCGCTCGGCCATCAACCACTTCATGAGCGAGCTGCTGCAGACCCTGGGGCAGGAGAATAATGGTCAATCCCTCCCTGCCGCCATCGATAGCGCTCGCAGCCAGCTGGCGAGCGGCACCCAGAGTACACGCCTCGATGCGCTGCAAAGCGAGCTCAATACCCTCAAGGATTCCCTCGGTGCCAGCGATCTCAACCTCGATCAGCTGCTCGGCGCCTTTAAACAGACCTTGCCCAATGGCAAGGGAGAGGGGGTTGGCAAACTGCTTAATGCCAGTGCGTGATTGCAAATAAACACATAAAAACGGCAACCTTGGATTGCCGTTTTTATTGAGACCAGACGGGATAATCTATTGCTGTGGCAGCGACGATGGTGGACTCAACATAGACTCTGCCATCTCTACCTGCCCATGCGCCTGTAGGTATCAGAATGAAGTGTCTAGATTATTAAGTCTTACGGCATAAGGCCTGACTCTTATACACAAATATTGTGAACTGATTGGCACTTTTCCCGATTTCCAGGATCTGATCTCCTATGTGACTCCCGAACATGGTAACGATCATGCTAACTTTTGCTCTTCATCGTGCGGCCGA